>CAYREN010000142.1:0-10627 GCA_964423255.1 uncultured Roseivirgaceae bacterium
GAATTTGTTTTGCAACAAATAATAAAAACAAGCTCATTGAAATAAAGAATAAATTGGGAAAGGCTTATGATATCATAAGCCTTTCTGATTTAGGGCATTCAGAAGATTTGCTAGAAACTCATGATACCCTCGAAGGCAACTCACTCCAAAAAGCTCAATATATTTATGAAAAATATAAGGTAAATTGTTTTGCGGATGATACTGGGCTTTTGGTTGAATCTTTAAACAATGACCCTGGGGTAAATTCTGCACGATATGCCGGAAAGGATAAAAGTAGTGAAGACAATATTCAATTGCTACTGGAAAATCTGAAAGGGCATAATAATCGAAAAGCAAAATTTATCACTATCATCACGCTAATTATCCAGGGAAATATCCATCAATTTTCTGGGGAGATCTCAGGAAAAATAAGCAGTTCAAAAGCGGGAATAAGTGGGTTTGGCTACGACCCTATTTTTATTCCAGATGGTTGGAAACTTACCTTTGCGGAAGTAGATTTGGAGAAAAAAAATAAAATCAGCCATCGATCCATAGCAGTGGATAAATTGGTTGAATTTCTAAAAATTTCTTAAAGCAAATTTGCAATGACCCACCCGCTAATAATCGGCGTTACCGGAGGAAGCGGATCCGGGAAAACGCATTTTCTAAAAGAACTTCTCAAAAATTTTAATGAAAATGAAGTTTGCTTGATTTCCCAAGACAACTATTATAAAAAGAAAGAACTTCAGCCGTTAGACAAAAATGGAGTCGAAAATTTTGATCTCCCGGAATCCATAGATGAAGAAAGTTTGTTTCAAGATATAATTTCTATAAAAAATGGTAAGGAAGTACAATTTGCCGAATACACTTTTAATAACCCTGATTCTAATCCCAAAACGATCATTATCAAGCCTGCTCCAGTAATAATTGTTGAGGGAATATTGATATTCTATTGGCAAAGAATAAGGTTGATATTTGACTTAAGTGTTTTTATAGACGCTAAAGATCATATTAAAGTGAAGCGTAGAATAATGAGAGATGCCAAAGAAAGAGGATATGATCTTGAAGATGTACTTTATAGATATGAACACCACGTTACACCAGTTTACGAAAAATACATATTGCCGTTGAAAGCAGAAATGGATTTGATCATTCCCAACAATAAAGACTTTCAAAAAGGAATGGAAGTTTTAACAGCCTATTTTCGAAACCATATCAACACTCAATTAAACCCGTAAGCACTTGAATTTCAATGAATAATTCATACCTTTGCTCGCCCATATTTAAAAATTGGATAAAGTGAAAAAATTAGTTTTGTTGACTTTGGCAACAGTTGTATTTTTCCTTGCGACAGGTGGGGAATATGCCAATAATTTTCTCGAAAGTAAAGCTCAGATCAAAGCTGAGTTAACAGAAGAAAATAGCAATTCTTCTTCAATTCCAACGGAATTATCATTTGATATTTTCAAGTCGGTAATACAAGTATCTCACCTGGTATTTCATTCAGATCTCATTTTTGAGTTTGATCTCCCGGTAATCAATTTGAGCAAAACACATTCGATACTTGATATTGCATTAAATTATACCAATTATCATAAAACTTTATTCAGGTCAATTATTTCCCCAAATGCACCCTAATTGATATATTTTTTAATATCGTATCAACCAGAAAACCAATCAATTAAAAATAATCTTTACGTTTAAAACAATATATTAATTATGAAAAATCAAGGTATAATTGTCTTTCTGACAATCATCGTTACTTTGCTATGTATATACTATTTATCGTTCACTTTTGTATCAAATTCAGTTCAAAAAAAAGCAATTGCTTATGCGAGCGATGCAAGTGGAAACATTGATTTTGCGAATAAACAATCCTTTCTGGATTCTGTATGGAATGAACCAGTATATAATCTTTTGGGAGTTGAATATTCTTATAAAGATATTAAAGAAACCGAATTAGGCTTAGGGCTGGATCTCCAGGGTGGAATGCATGTAACACTTGAAGTTTCTCCAGTAGATATCATCAAGGGATTAAGTGGTAATAATGATGATGCAGAATTTCTTAAAGCGTTGGAACTTGCCAATGAAATGCAAAGAAGTAGCCAGGCAGATTTTGTTGATTTATTTCATCAGGCATTTCAAGAAGGAAATCCAGATGGCAGACTAGCTCCAATATTTGCTAATGCAGCAAACAAGGATAAAAATATCAGCTTTCAGTCATCAGATAATGATATTATAAAACTGATCAAAGAAGAAGTAAGACAAGCAATTGATCGATCATTTAATATATTGAGAACCAGGGTTGACCGCTTTGGTACATCACAGCCGAATATTCAGCAACTACCTGGAACCGGTAGAATTCAAATTGAATTACCAGGAGTAGAGAATAGAGAAAGAGTGCGAAAACTCTTACAAGGTGTGGCGAAACTTGAATTTTGGGAAGTTTTAAATCTATACGATCAAGAGATTTCAGGGGCATTATCTGCGATAAATTCCAAGCTTGTAAAAGAAGAGCAATTGAGAGTTTCTAAGCTCGATCCTAATTCTGGCGAAAGTACAGGAAGTGAACAAGCTACCCCATCAGATGATTTATCTTCATTACTTGATTCCAATGAGGGAGATTCTACTACAACGGCTTTGGAGGATGGAAATGATTCTGATTCTTCAGCCCTGGATTCATTGGCAAATACTCAGATCTCTGAATTCTTTACTATGATCAGGTTTCCACAAGGTTTGGTAAACTTAAAAGACACTACCAAGATAAACAGAATTCTTCGTCGCATGAAAAGTGGAGATTTAAAAGGTCTTTTACCTTCCTCAATAAGATTTCTATGGGATGTTCATGCTACAACTTTGGAAGATGGGGAAGAAGTGCTCCCACTTTATGCTGTTCAGGCAGGCAGAGGAGGAAAACCATTGCTCACAGGTGAGGTAGTAACTGATGCGAGACAATCATATGACGAACGAACTGCTCCTGCGGTTTCTATGTCTATGAATAGTGCTGGAGCCAGAGCATGGAAGAGAATCACGGGAGAAAGCATTGGTAAAAGAATTGCCATTGCGCTTGATGATTATGTACAATCTGCACCAACTGTTAATTCTGAAATCCCTAATGGGCAATCTATTATTACCGGAAGTTTCACTCTTGAAGAAGCGCAAGATTTGGCAAACGTACTTAAGGCCGGTGCATTACCTGCCAGAACAAGAATTGTTGAAGAGGCTGTAATCGGACCAACACTTGGAAAAGAAGCACAAAATCAAGGTGCTTTCTCCATTGTTGCTGGTCTTCTTATCGTGGTAGTATTTATGGTCTTCTATTATGCCAAAGGTGGCTTGGTAGCAAATGCAGCATTGTTGTTTAATATTTTCTTTATTCTTGGCATTTTAGCCCAATTAAATGCTGCACTTACCTTACCCGGCATTGCAGGAATTGTATTGACCATCGGTATGTCAATTGATGCCAACGTACTGATTTTTGAAAGAATAAGAGAAGAAATTAATAATGGATCATCTCTTTTGAGTGCCATTTCTACAGGGTATAGCAAGGCGTATAGTTCTATTATTGATGCCAACGTTACTACATTTATCACAGGTATTATTCTGTTTATGTTTGGTCAGGGACCAGTAAAAGGATTTGCTACTACCCTTATGATTGGTATAGCTTGCTCTTTCTTCTCAGCAGTATTTATCACCAGAGTGATTATCACCTGGATGACTAAAAAAGGAGATAAGAGTAAAGTTTCATTTGCTACACCATTCTCAAAATCACTATTGGCAGGATTAAACTTCGACTTTTTATCAAAAAGAAGAATAGCATATATCGGGTCATTTACATTTATCTCAATTGGCATGATTTTATTGTTTATTCAAGGAGGATTAAATTTTGGTGTTGATTTTACAGGCGGTAGATCCTATGTAGTCGCATTTAATAATCCTGTTGTTACTTCAAAACTAAAAGTCGCACTTTCTGATGACTTTGAAAAGGCAGGAACTGAGGTAAAAACATATGGGTCCAACAATGTCGTAAAAATAACTACCAGTTATTTGGTAAATGACGAATCAACTGAAGCGGATGAAAAAGTCGAGAAAGCATTGATCGCCGGAATCTCAGAAGTTACCGGATTGACATATATTCAAGATGATTCTAAAGTCGATGAAACTCATTTTACTATATCAGGGTCATCAAAAGTTGGTGCTACTATTGCAGATGACATTAAGATATCATCAATTGAGTCTATCTTTTTCGCCATCATTGCCATATTCCTTTATATCCTGATAAGATTTAAAAAATGGCAATTTAGTTTGGGTGCCATTTTCGCTTTGATTCATGATGTATTGGTAGTAATTTCTGCCTTTGCTTTTGCCAGGTTATTGGGTAAAACATTTGAAGTAGATCAGGTATTTATTGCTGCCATGCTAACTATTATTGGTTATTCAATTAACGATACTGTGGTTGTATTTGACAGGATCAGGGAAAATCTGGCAGTAAGGCCTCATGAAAAAGCTATTGATACTTTTAATTTATCCATCAATAATACCATGAACAGAACGTTGATAACTTCATTTACAACTCTAATCGTGGTGTTGATATTGTTAATATTCGGAGGTGAGGTATTAAGAGGATTCTCATTTGCGCTATTTATAGGAATCATTGTAGGTACCTACTCATCAATATTTATTGCCTCTCCAGCTGTAATTGATTTGGGCAAATCAAAATATGGGCCCAAGGGAGATAGCTAATTCATATTCAATTTTGCATAATAAAAGCCTTACCTGATTAATCAGGTAAGGCTTTTATTATGACTAATCATCAATAAAAATATTATCGGTTCTACTTTGATTTAACCCAAGCTTTAAACTCATCAGTCCCTACTTTGCGTAAATTATATTCCTTCTGATAGGCTCTATGGTTTTCAGTATCCGGATAATGCTCGCTATTTCCATAAGGGTAAGTGCTCATTCCATGAAATGGCAATGGTTCTACTGTTTGCCCAAGAGCGGTATTTATATCACCATCTTTTACCCAGCCTACGCTGTAAATCAGATAATCACGCTTCCATCCTTCCTGGATTTTTGGTAATGTTGTCGCATCAAATGTAATAGTTGTTTCGTCTCCGGCATTGGCGATAATGTACATATCATCTGCATTTTGTAACAACTCAGTCACATCTCCATATTTGGTGTAATTTCCATTTAGATCTCTCCATTTCTGTCCGGTAGTTACATTATTATAGTCAAACCAGTGTGGACCATATCTGCCTCCTTTTCTGTACGAATTTGAATATCCGCGATAATGAAAGTTAGCCAATTCAACTTGCAATTCAGTTTGAATGGGTTTTTGCTTGATATTGTCTTTTGCAAAAAATACGTAATCCCAATAGATTTCCATATTGGTCTTTATTCTCACTTTTCGCTCATTAGATAAGAATTTATCTGAAAGGTCAACAATAACTGTTTTGTTCTTTCCACTCGGGAAACCAATATTTGAAATTACTTCTTCCCATTGGCCATTGGCATTGATCACTTCCAGGGATGGAGATCTTAACTTAATAGCTTCAGATTGCGACAAAGCTACATTGATGCTGGCATCTGTTGGAAATATCCACCCATTCAAAAACAATTGTAGGTTTTTAGTGTCTGATATATTTCCCAAATCTAAAATTAAATCCTTCATCTCCGTCACACCTTGATATTGAGCTCTCTGAAAATTAGACACATAATTATTGTCCTTTTTACTGATCAATTCCAACAAGTCATTTCCTTGTCCATCATGGGCAGCTTTTGGCAAGTAATGATTTTCGACATTATAAATTCTCAATTTTGAATATGGTGGAGCAGCAAACTTTTCGTCAACATATATTTCTGTTGTCACCTTGTGGTCCACAGCAATCAGTTTTATTTCGTCACAATAAATTGTTTCCCAAAGTTCCTCGGTGATTTGAATGGATAATTTACCATCTTTTTCTTGAAGCAAATCTCCTGGGATTTTTAGGTATTCTTCAGAGGCATCGGCAAAGGCATATGCTGTTTTACCTCCCATAATACCCAATGGCATTCCCAGAGCACTTCGCCACATCATATCCTTTACGAATACATATTCATTTCCATTCCATGTGTAAAGGAATGGACAACTTCCTTTGAGCTCTTGTTCTTCAATTAAATCTCTATCGCTATCCGGAAAAAATATATTTTGAGGCACTCCATTCGTCCAAAGTATCCGTACCACATCTGCTTTTGTATGGCTTCCCATTCCAAAATGCACGGACGATGAGGTGACTACCTGCATTTGATATAAATCACCTGCACGGACTTCTACTTTGGCCCCAATGCCAAAGTGATTGTTTTTTCCACTGCCGGTTCTCAGACCAACCAACTTCACTTTTAAATGATGATTGCCATTACCCCCATCATTTCTTAACAGTCTCAATTTTCCATCAAGATCTGTAATATAAAGGTCCAGATCTCCATCCTCATTATAATCTGCTGCAACAACCTGAGTGCCACCATTAAAATCCTGTGGTAATATTTTACTTACATTTTCAAATTCTTTATTGCCGTCATTGTGAAGAAGAATTATACCCTGGGATCCTTGATTAATTCCTTCGCCGACTACCAGAATATCGAGATGACCATCATTGTCAAAATCCAGAAATATGGCATCATTACATTTGACATTTTTTAGCATTTCAAAGACGGTATTAGAACCCTTGTCCTCATCAAATGTCCCATCAGAATTATTCTTATACAATTTGTATGCAGAGCCGTCTGTCGAGCTTATGAATATATCTAAATACCCATCATTATTATAATCTCCAACAGCAACCGCTCCTGAACCAGTCATAGATTTTATACCTACTTTATCGGTAATATCAGCAAATCTTCCTTGTCTCAAATTTGAGTAAAGGATGTTTTTTCCGTCATCTCTGGTGATGAATAAATCTATATCTCCGTCATCGTCAAAATCTCCAATTGCAGCATCTTTTGTAGAACTAACATTATTTCCAAAACCCATTTTGTCAGTAAAATCATCAAACACACCCTCCGAATTATTTATAAGAAGCCTATCCTCTGAACCTCCAATAAATAAATCCAAATCTCCTTCATGATCGGCATCAAAAAATACTGCCAATTGACCAGTAACCCCTTTTACCTTATCAAATGCATTATTTGTCACCTCACCGAACTTTCTTTCACTTTCATTTCTAAAGAGAAGTAACCCATTATCCATCATTATCAGCAAATCGAGATGCCCATCATTGTCGTAATCTGCAATTGCAGAATATCGCTCATTGCCTACATGGTCTAACCCCGCCTCACTTGCAGACTCCTTATACATTCCAAAATCATTGATCATTAAATAATGTGCATATTCACCATCTGACTTCATGCTTCCAAAATATATATCCTGGTCTCCATCATCATCAATATCACCAACAGATAAGTGAGCATTTCCTGGATTGAAGTTGGCGCCAAACTCCAGTCCTGCTGTTGATGTCACATCTGTAAATTTCATGACGTCAAGCAAGGATTCACCTTCTTGGATAAAAGAGGAAGCGCCTTCGCTAAATGTAATTACTGGGAATCCTATCAAAGCCCCTCCAGGGCCTCTCAGTTCTTTTATCCCTGCTTGATATGGTGTTGTAAGTTTTAAAAAATTATGGAATATCAAAAGTGAAGTTATGGCTTCCCTTGTATTTCCATTATGTAGAGCGCCAATTGTCTTTTTATAAAAATCAGCTGCGTCTGGTGTAAATTCTGCAAATAATTGCCCAATATCTTCCAGGTTTTTAAGTGCTTTGTCATCTTCACCATTTTGTATAAGAATTTCAATTAATTGAAGGCGTGGTACAATATTTCCAGGGACAACTTCTACAACTTTGGTTAGATAAGATATTCTGCTGACATTGGCATCATCACCTTGGATTTTAGCATATAATTCGGCCAGCTGATACAAAACCTTGGCATCATTTGGAGCAAATTTTAGTGTCTCTTCTAATTCCTCAATAGCTTTCTCTGTGTCATTATTCAGGTCAAAGGCCTTAGCCCTAATCAATCTAATGCCAGGGTCTTTAGGTTTAATACTTACTGCTTCATCCAGTTGTTTTATAGATTTTTGATAATTGTCCATCCTGAGATAAACCAATCCAAGATTTGCATGACCCAGAGCTTCTTCAGGAGCAATATCAATAAGCTTCAAAAACTCAGCCTCAGCCTCCTCCAATTTATTCTCTTCCATGTAGGCCAGACCCAAAGTGCGGATAGTGATTTTATCTCTTGCCAACTGCTTTTCATCCACCGGCTTTTGTTTACAAGATTGAATTGTAAATAGAATAAAAGTCGTGATAATTATATAAATGATATGTCGCCTCATTATTATTCTCTGTTTTGAAATGTTATCAATTAATTGGGTACCAATTTAGTTAAAAATCTTATTGAAACCTGGGTTGTGATGCCTGGATTATTAATTGATTTAGTGATGTTGTAAACAACCGAATAGTTGATTACAATTTTAATTGTCAAACCGACATCTCACTTCTTTTTAATATTTTCATTTTTTAGAGCCTATCCATAATGTCCGACCTCTGCGTTACGCTTGTTTCTAAAAAACTCATTTACGGACGTAAACTCCGTTTTTCAGAAACTCCGTAAGCCTTATCTCGAACATTCTGAACAAACTCTGACTTTATGGACAGGCTCTATTTAATCTGAATTAATCTACTTTCCCCCTTTCTATCACCAAATTTATCGAATTTAATCTCACCAGTAAGTCCTTCAATTTCCATGAATTGAAAGCCTTTTCTAATAATATCAGGATCGGGACCATATTTTTTTATTGCCTCTATTGATAACATTATTCCATCATAAACAAAAGCTAATGAAGGAATTGGACTAGTGCCATATTTAGTTTGATAGCTTTTTTCAAAATTCCTCCATTTCGAATTTTTTATGCCTAATTGACTTATATAAACTACATTTTCCAAATCTTGATTTTGATAATTATTCAAAAAATTAAATACATTAAGAAAGGCATACACTTTAGCTTTTGAATTGGCAGCTATAATATCCCCAATGATCTCAAAAACATTTTTTGAGATCCCAGCCAATACTATCGCATCCCATTGATATTGTGTGCTTTTTTTAAGTAATTCTTTGAAGTCAGTGTCATTAAAAGTTTGGGGTATTTCAAATCCTCTCTCTTCTGTTTCTATTACCATAGATTCTGCAGACATTTTACCATCGTAGTTATCCATTGAAACTAAAGCAACTTTTGTAAACTTTTGCTCTAAATAAATTTCCTGTACAAGTACTTTCGCTTGCTGTCGATCATGGGGCACGATACGAAAATACCATGGCACATAGGCGCGTGACAAGGTTGGGTCGCTCGATAGGGTAGAAAGCATCACCACTTGAGATTTGGCAATAACCTGCTCGGCCAGATGTGCATTTCTTCCATCAAGAGCTGCAACTATCAAAGAGACTCCGTCATTATAAACAAGACTTACTGCCTGCTTAGATCCAATACCCCATGGACCATCACAGGATTTGGTAATTAATTCGAAAGATTTACCTTGATTACCACTCCTTGCATTGGCATGTTCAATGGCCAACTCTGCTGATTGCTTGACAGCCAGGTCATTATTATCTCTGATTAAGAAACCAATTTTGATTGTGTTTTTTGAGTTTTGGTTTTGTGGAAATCCAGTATTATTAATAAAAAGAAAGGAAATTACTGATAAATAAATTATTGCCGGTATATGGAATTTACTTAGTCTTGTCAACTTATAAGGACGTAAATTGGAAATTTGGTCCATCCGTTCATTCAATTTATTTTAATACCTTTTCTCTATTGTGAATGCTATGACTTTCAATTCTGAAAATAGTTTTTTATTCAATCTCAATTAAAAATAATCTATTAAATGCCATCTAAATCAATCTTTTTGGAAGAATATTATATCTTCAATGGTGTAATTACTATTTCATTTAAGTTCAATAATTAACACCCGTATTTTTCTGACTATTACCTCCTAGCAATGTTTGATTATTTATTATATAAGGACTAAAGATAAAATCATCATCTTTGAATTCTACCATAAATATCTGTCCGATATCATTCCAGCTTTCATCGAAAACGATCTCGCCCGTAACACCCTTATAATTCTGAAATGTTGACATATCTGTAATTAAATCCCGGATGAGTACCTTGTTCAACCCGGCCTTTTGAATTGCCTCAATGGCAATATGCATACCATCGTAGGAGTGGGCGGCAAATACATCAGGCTCCATTTGAAAACGCTCTTTATACACTTGCTGGAATGTTTTTAATTTTACAGTATTGGCTCTGGGGTCATATTGCGAAGTAGTAATAATGCCTTTGGCATTGTTACCAGCAATCTCCAGAAATTCATGAGAAACAGCTCTGTCACAGGTGTAAACAGGATGTTCAAGACCCATATCGCGCATTTGGTTTACGATCATTCCAAGCTCTTTTGCATCTCCCCAAAGCACAATGGCATCAGAACTATTTTTTTTTATTTTGCTGAGCTGATCGGTGAAATCTGTGTCACCATCTTCAAATCTGATCTCTACCGCTACAGGATAACCCATTCTTCTGGAAGCATCTTTAAATTCTCCAGTTCCTACTCTT
>CAYREN010000143.1:0-10605 GCA_964423255.1 uncultured Roseivirgaceae bacterium
GAAAAAACTAATTATATTGTGAAATTATATCTGTTATAATAAAATGTTTCCCTTCAGACAATAGTTACTATTCCATTAATAAATTACAATTATGAGTGATGTCCAATTGAAAAAAGCTTTAAGCCCATTGATGCTTTGGGGACTTGGGGTTGGGTATGTTATATCTGGAATGTACTTTGGGTGGAATTTGGGACTTGCTGAAGGAGGCACTTATGGTCTTGCCATTGCCACATTTTTTATTATAATTATGTACGTAACCTTCACGTTTAGCTATACGGAGATGGCATGTGCTATTCCAAAAGCGGGAGGTGCATTTGAATATGCCAACCGGGGCTTGGGCAAGCATCTGGGTTTTATTGGAGGTATTGCTCAAAATATGGAATTTGTTTTTGCTCCACCTGCAATAGCCGCAGCAATCGGAGCATATTTGCATTTGCTTTACCCATCAATTGATTTAATGGTATTTGCCATCGGTGCATATTTACTCTTTACCGGAATTAATATATTGGGGGTGAAGTTAGCTGCATCTTTTGAGCTTGTCATCACCATATTTGCAGCTATTGAATTATTAATATTTGCAGGGGTTGCACTTCCGGAATTCGAATTGAGCAATCTAAAAATAAACCCAATGCCCCATGGATTTTCAGGGATTTTTGCTGCAATTCCTTTTGCCATATGGTTTTTTCTTGCCATCGAAGGCGTTGCCAATGTAGCAGAAGAGGCCATCAATCCACAACGAAGTATTCTCATTGGATTTGGGTCTGCCATATTAACTTTGGTTATCTTATGTGTACTTACTTTTACTGCAGCTGTTGGTGTTGGAGGATGGGAGGTAATCGTATATCCCGAGGGCAGCACCGAAGCTTCTGATTCCCCTCTGCCATTGGCTTTGGCACAAATTATTGATAGTGGGCATGTACTTTATAAATTATTGATAGGCATTGGACTTTTGGGTTTGGTTGCCTCTTTTCATGGAATTATTCTGGCTGGGGGTAGAGCAACATTTGAATTTGGCAGAGTAGGATATGCACCCAGGTATCTTGGAAATATTCAAAAAAAATTTAGAACTCCTGCCAATGCGTTAATCGTAAATATGCTCGTCGGTATTGTTGCCTTGTTTACCGGTAAAACAGGAGAGATAATAACGATTGCTTGTTTTGGAGCATTGGTACTATATATTGTCTCCATGCTTTCATTTTTTGCTTTGCGCAAAAAAGAACCCAATATGGAAAGACCATTTAAGGTTCCCATGTTCCCTCTGTTTCCAACAGTTGCACTGGTAATTGCTTCAGTTTCATTAATTGCTATGACCTATTACAATCCAATATTAGCCCTCATCTTTTTCGGTATTGTTGGGCTTTCCTATCTATATTTTCTTATTTTTCTAAATAATAAAATGTAATCTTTCTTGCAATGAATAAAAACGAAATAATAGCGAAATTAAAAGAAAGCAAAAACACTAAAATTAAAGTGGCCATCGCCGATATTGATGGCGTACTGAGAGGAAAATTTATGCATCGAGATAAGTTTATTTCTGCATTGAAAAGTGGTTTTGGATATTGCTCAGTTGTTTTTGGTTGGGACATGGCCGATGCGTCTTACGACAATGTGGAGGTAACAGGCTGGCATACAGGATATGGAGACGAAGACGCTTTGATCGATATCGATACTTTTCGAACTATCCCCTGGCAAGACAATACACCTTTTTTTCTTGCAGACTTTAGCAAGGAAAATGGTGATGATTTGAAAGTTTGTCCAAGAAGTTTGCTCAAGCGTGTGATTTCTGAAGCTAAAGAATTAGGTTATAGACCTATGTTTTCCCAGGAGTTTGAGTGGTTTAACTTTAGAGAATCTTCGGATTCTCTCAATGAGAAAAACTTCCAAAATCTCCAGTCCCTAACTCCCGGTATGTTTGGATATTCAATACTTAGAATGTCTGAAAATCATAGATTTTTCGAAGATTTATTTGACCAGCTTGAAAAATTTGATGTCCCATTGGAAGGACTTCATACGGAGACAGGTCCAGGTGTTGTAGAAGCGGCAATTCAATACAGTGATATTCTGGAATCTGCAGATCGTGCAGTACTATTTAAGACAGCCGTAAAGGAAATCGCCAATAATCATGGCGTCATATCCAGTTTTATGGCCAAACAAAACAGTTTGCTCCCTGGGTGTAGCGGGCACATTCATCAAAGTATGTGGGATGTTGATAATTCAACCAATTTATTCTTTGATAGTACCGAGAAAAACAATATGAGCAATTTAATGCAAAGTTACCTTGCCGGTCAATTGCTATGTTTGCCGAATATTTTACCCATG
This sequence comes from uncultured Roseivirgaceae bacterium, assembly GCA_964423255.1. Taxonomy (GTDB): domain Bacteria; phylum Bacteroidota; class Bacteroidia; order Cytophagales; family Cyclobacteriaceae; genus JAAUQL01. The sequence continues at coordinate 2,320 of CAYREN010000143.1, forward strand.
TTTGCACCAACAATCAATAGTTATAAAAGATTGGTTGAAGGTGCCTGGGCGCCCACTACTATAACCTGGGGTGTTGATAACCGAACAACAGCATTGAGGGTTTTGTCGTCTGGTGAAAAATCTACAAGAATTGAATACCGCGTGGTTGGTTCTGATGTTAACCCATATCTCGCGATGGCAGCAAGCTTAGCAAGTGGATTATATGGAATTAAGCAAGGGTTAAAACTGGAAATACCTCAAACTTTAGGTAATGGATACAAAGATCAATCCAATGGTGTACTATCTTCCAATCTATTGGATGCATCCAATAGAATGAAATCTTCCAAAATATCCAGAGAGCTATTTGGAGATATTTTCGTTGATCATTTTACAAGTACTCGTGAGTGGGAGTGGAGGCAGTTTTCTTCAGAGGTTACAGATTGGGAAAGAATGCGATATTTCGAAATAATCTAATTTTTTTGAATTGTTAAATGCAATAAATCTAATTGAAGGCACTCGTTCTTTAAACTATATGTTGCCACAATAATTAACTTCATATGATAAAAATAGGAATACCATCAGCTTTTATTTACCCAGATAAAAACCGTGAAGTTTTTGGCCATAAATCTCTGAGTTTTGTAGAAAATGATATGGTAAGATACATTGCTCAAAAGGAAATTCTTCCTATACTAATTCCAGATGTGGAAGATGATTATTTGATGGATATATTATCAGAAATGGATGGTTTTGTATTTCAGGGGGGTAGTGATATCGCTCCGGAGACGTTTGGAGAAAAACCAATTGGAAAGTGGAAAGGTGATGCACATCGCGATAGATTTGAATTGAAAATAATGGATTATGCCATAAAGAACTCCAAACCTGTTATGAGTATTTGCAGGGGATTTCAATTGATGAATGTATATTTTGGGGGGACACTTTTTCAAGATATTTCCACCCAAAATCCAAGTGAGGTTATACATCGTTCAGCTGAATTGTATGATACTATAAAGCATCAAATTAATATTCATAATGGATCTGTTTTAGATAAAATTTATAAAGATGAAATGAAGCCATTTGTCAATTCTGTACATCACATGGCTGTAAAAAAATTGGGAGATGATCTGGAAGTTTATGCCAACGCAACGGATGGAGTTATAGAAGCTTTTGGCTATCGCAAAAAACCGGAGGGAAAAGTAATGGGTGTGCAGTGGCATCCTGAATTTTTTCACACCATCAAAGATGAATTAATAGATGCAAATAAACTGTTTGCTGCTTTTTTGGTGCATGTGAAAGACGGAATAAAATCATAAAAAATATAGATTGGAGGATGAGAAATCTGTTGTTAATTTTTATGTGGACAGTGATAATATTCTATACGAATATTGTGACAGGACAGCCAAAGGAGACTCTTTTTCAAAAACTAAATCCTGAACAATCACATATTTATTTCAACAATGAACTGCATGATTTGCCGGAGGCCAATATCATGATCTATTCTAACTTTTATGGCGGAGCAGGTGTTGCAATTGGCGATTTAAATAATGATGGGCTTCAAGATATTTTTTTTGCAGGAAATCAAGTTGGCGATAGGTTATACATAAATAAAGGAAAGCTGGATTTTGAAGATATTACAGAGCAAGCGGGAATTTCTGATAATGGAGGTTGGTCATCAGGTGTGATTTTTGGAGATGTAAATGGAGATGGTTTACTGGATATTTATGTAACCAGAGAATTGTATGACAACGATGAAGAGTTGAGGAGAAATAAACTTTACATTAATAATGGCAACCTCACTTTTACAGAAAGTGCCGAAAAATACGGACTGGATAATAGTGAAAGAACCAGGCATGCAACATTTATTGACTATGATAAAGATGGAGATTTAGATATTTTCTTACTGAATCAACCCCCCAATCCTGGTGACTTTTCATCATTTAATACTTCGGAATTACTTAAAGAAAAATATAGCCCCAGGTTGATGGAAAACCAGGGAGATAAATTTATTGACGTTACTAAACAAGCTGGACTTCTGGTGCCATGTTTCCCTAATAGCGTCACAGCCAGTGATTTGAACAACGACGGTTGGACAGATCTTTTTATTGCCAATGATTTTTGGGTGCGAGATTTCATATATATTAATAATGGCGACGGCACATTTATAGACAAAACCTTCGAAATGACCAGGCATATTTCTTTCAGCAGTATGGGAATCGACGCTGGCGATTTGGATAACGATGGCTGGTTGGATGTGATGGTTCTCGATATGGTTTCTGAAAATAACTATCGCAGAAAAAGTAATATGAGTGGAATGCCTAAAAAGGCCTTCGAAAAAGTTGTAAAAGAAAAAGGCCATCATCAGTACATGTTCAACATGCTACACCACAATAACCACGGAATTTTATTTAGCGACGTCGCCCAATTTAGTAAAGTAGGTGCCACAGATTGGAGCTGGTCTATCCTTTTCGCAGATTTCAACAATGATGGTTGGAAAGATATAAATATTACAAATGGTTTGATGAGAGATATTAGAAATAATGATGCGGCCAGAATATTTCCAAAATATATTGAGGAAAAAGTTCAAACTTATATTCAGCAAAACCCAGATGTCGGAGATGTTTCTTTATGGGACGCTGTAGATATTGGAGAAGCAATGAAAATATCAACATCAGTAAAAATCACCAACTACACTTATAAAAATAATGGAGATTTTCATTTTGAAAATGTTAGCACAAAATGGGGATTGGATGACAAAAGCTTTTCTAACGGTTCGGCATATGCTGATCTTGATAATGACGGAGACCTCGATCTGGTTATTAATAATATAAATGATTTTGCTTTTGTTTATGAAAATAAACTCAATGAACAATCAAACAATAACTATTTGCGTGTAATGCCGGTAGCGGATAAACCAGGTGTAACCAATTTGAATACAAAAGTATGGGTAGAAGCTAAGGGCAAGACTCAATATTTTGAAATTACCAGCGTAAGAGGCATGTATTCCACTAGTGAATTTATTGCTCACTTTGGTTTGGGAGATATTTCAAAAGTGGATAAAGTGATTGTCGAATGGCCGGATGGGAAAAGAAATATTATTAAAAATCTAAAAGCAAATAGAACCATAAAGGCAAATTATAGCAAAGCAACTCTTCCCAAGCCTGAAAACGCAGAGCCAATTGAAAAAATATTTACTCGTGCAACGGAAAAAATTGGATTGGTAATAAAGCATAATGAAAACAAATTTGATGATTTTAATCGTCAACTGATGTTGCCTCACAAAATGTCTGATAGAGGTCCTTGTTTCGAAATTGGTGATGTAAATGGAGATGGGTTGGAGGATATTTTTATGGGAGGGTCTGCTGGTTTTGCAGGTAGATTATTTAACCAAAATTCTGATGGGTCGTTTGGCGTATTGGCTTTTCCTGATTTGAAACTTAATAAAAAATCTGAAGATATCGATGCCTTATTTTTTGACATCGAAAACGATGGAGATATTGACCTTTATGTGGTAAGTGGTGGAAATGAATATAGAGCCGGGGCAAAGGAATATCAAGATAGAATATACTTGAATGACGGGAATGGAAACTTTACAAAATCTGAACATCTACTTCCAAATATGAACCAGAGTGGAGGCAGAGTTTTACCTGCCGACTACGACAAAGATGGCGACATTGATTTGTTGATTACGGGAATGCACATTCCCTGGAAATATCCTACTCCGGCTACAAGTATGATACTTAGGAACGACAACGGGAAATTTGTAGATGTAACCAAAAAGATGGCCAGAGACCTAATGGATATTGGAATGGTTCACGATGCGGTGTGGGTAGATTATAACAATGACGGTTTGTTGGATATTGCTCTTGCCGGTGAATGGATGCCTTTTACTTTGCTGGAAAATAAGGGAAATGAATTTATCAATGTCATTAAGGATACTAATTTGGAAAACTCAACCGGCTGGTGGTTGAGTATTGAAACTGAAGATATGGATAAGGATGGAGATATGGATTTTGTGTTGGGAAATATTGGTTTAAACTATGAATATAAATCTTCCGAAGAAAAGCCATTTCAAATATTTTATTACGATTTTGACAATAATGGATCTGACGATATTGTGATGGCGAAATTTCAGGGAAATAGTTTATATCCTGTGCGAGAGCGTAACAGATCAATCCAACAAGTGCCACTCCTTGCGGAAAAATTTACTACGTTTGAAGCATTTGCCAAAGCAGATGTTTATGAAATTTATGGGGAAAATAACTTAAAAAATTCTTTGCATTACAAAGCCAAAACATTTGCAAGTGCCTATGTTGAAAATTTAGGCAATGGAAAATTTCAATTCCACAGATTGCCAACGGCTGCACAATTGTCTCCAATCAATGATATAATTCTTGACGATTTTAATGGTGATGGGCACGTCGATATTCTTGCTGCAGGAAATCTATATGGTGTTGAGTTAGAAACTGTGAGGGCCGATGCCGGAAATGGCGTACTATTGGCCGGCGATGGAAAGGGTGAATTTACAACAATCAATTACAATGAAAGCGGATTTTTATTACCCTTTGATGCGAAAAGATTGAAGTATTTTAATTACCAAAATGAAAAAGTAATTGTGGCAGGATGCAACAATGATTTTTATCAATTTTTTATAATTAATAATTCCGTTGGAAAATAGTATCTGCTTTTGATTAACTTCACCTTCAATTCCATTAACTATTCCAATGAATAAATTTTTCATTTTATTAATAACTGCAATAATAATTGTTGCGATTTATTCTTGTAAAGATCAAAAAAAGTCAAAGCAGAATCCTGGCGAATCATTATCCAATGCTGAGCAATCTGATAAAAAAAAGTTGTCAGAAATAATAACTGCAAGGTCGCTTGGCCTCGCATATTTGGAAGACAATAATCTAAAATCAGCTGAAAAACAATTCAAGATTTTGATTGGCCTATCACCCCAGGAAGCGATGGGCTTTGCCAACTTGGGAGTTGTTTATTTACGTCAGGGAAAATATGATGATGCTGAAGAAATGTTGATTAAAGCAATTGGTATTTCTCCTGATGATCCGGATATCAGATTGAACTTGGCGAAAGTTTATGATTTGAAAAACGAAAAAGAATCGTCATTGAAAGTGCTCAAGAAGAATGAAGAAATTGCTCCTGATCACGTAAAAACTTTGTATAGCCTTGCTGAAAAATATGAAGGAGCTATTGATGAAGAGTCGGTCGCACAATGGGAAAAATACATGCAAAGGATTGTTAAAAAATCCCCATCAAATATTGTTGCAAGGCTCTATTGGGCGGAGGCTTTGATTAGGAATGGTAAAACTGAGGATGCCTTATATAACCTTGAAGAAGCCCAACAAATTAATGCAGAATTTCCGGAGGAGGCTCAAGTGTATTTATTGAAAACGATAGAATATCTGCAACAAAAAAACCAAAAAGATGGATTACTTTCTTTACTGATATTTCACAATTTTATTAAACTGACACCAGGATATCAAAAAGGTATAAGTGAATTAAAAGGGGCTCAAGGGGCGGCAGTAGGTCAGCCTGTCATTTCGATGAGCAGTTCTTTTTCTAACACCCTGCAAGAAGGAGAATCCATTCTCGACCTTATGAAATTTACGGATGCAACCAGCGGTGCAGGGTTAGATTTTTTTACTTCAAACAAATTGGAAATCGAATTAGAATACATCTCAAATATAGCCATTGCGGATATGGATGGTGATGGAGATTTGGATATATTTTACTCAGGATATGCGGGCGATAAAAATAAAGCCTTCCGGCTTTTATTGAAAAGTGAATTTGGAAGATTTAAGGATTTAACGAAAAGTGCAGGAATTCACCACCCTTCCGGCAAAGATCTATCTTCAAGATTTATTGATTTTGATAATGACGGATTTTTGGATCTATTCATCTGCAACAGTGAGGAAAATTCACTTTATAAAAATATTAGCGAAGGCCTATTTTCAGATGTCACTAAAAAATCTAAATTGACAGGACGTGGAAATAAGTCACTTTTTTTAGACATTGATCATGAGGGTGACCTGGATTTGATTTTAGCAAAAAAGGGAGCAAATTCCATATGGAGAAATAATGGAGATGGTACTTTTTCTATTTTTAATGAGACCTCAGAGGTGTCAGCTCAACAAAATATTTCGAGAGATTTAGCCTTCGGAGATTTTGACAATGATGGGGATATCGACATAATTATTACAAATGAGGATGGTCCATGTCGGATATTCTCAAACTTGAGACAGGGGAAATTTTTAGATCAAACATCGGGAAGTGGAATTGACTTTGAAAAGGGAAGTGATAATGTAGAGATTGCTGATTTTAATAATGATGGTTATCTAGATATCTTGATCACCTCAAAAACCCATGGAATCAAGTTATTCAAAAACAAGGGAGATGGTTCATTAGAAATCTCAAAACAATCTGAATTTATAAGTAAAGCAGTTGAAGGATTAAATTGTTACGATGCTGCGTTTATTGATTTTGACAATGATGGACTATCTGATTTACTTTTCGTTGGCCAGAGTTCCACATCTGGGGAAAAAGGAATTATTCTATTCCACAACGATGGAGATGGATTTTCTGATGCTTCACATCTTTTACCTAAAAATGTCTCCAATGCCAGACAAGTTGCTGTTGCCGATTATAATCAGGATGGTGATCTGGATATATTTTTAGTCGAAATGAATGGTGGAATAAAACTTTTGAGAAATGATGGAGGAAATGCCAATCGTCACTTAAAGGTTCAGCTAGTGGGCTTAAAAACTGGAAGTGGTAAAAACAATCATTTTGGAATAGGAGCAAAAGTAGAAATGCGTGCCGGTGATTTGTACCAGATGAAAATGATCACTGAACCAGGAACGTATTTCGGTCTGGGTAATCGCGAAAAAGCAGATGTGGTTCGAATTCTTTGGACCAATGGTGTACCACAAAATATTTTTTCCCCCGGAAGTGATCAAGACTTGATAGAAACTCAGGAACTAAAAGGGAGCTGCCCGTTTCTTTACGCATGGAATGGATCGGAATATGTTTTTGTAAAAGACATGATGTGGCGCAGTGCGCTTGGAATGCCACTTGGAATAATGGGCGGCAAAAAAGCATATGCATTTCCAAATGCTTCGGAGGAATACCTGAAAATCCCAGGTAAACAACTTCAGAAGAAAAATGGCAAATATTCTATTCAAATTACCGAAGAGCTATGGGAAACCATCTACATGGATGAAATTAAGTTATTTGCTATTGATCATCCAGCTGAGGTTGAGATTTACGTAGACGAAAAATTTGTCGGTCCTCCATATCCAAAATTGAAAGTTTATAAAGTAAAAGATCATTATATTCCCATAACAGCAATTGATGGAAAAGGAAATGACCTAAAAGAGCTAATAAAAGCTAAGGACTTTCAGTATATATCAAATTTCCAGCATGAAAAATTTCAAGGTGTCATCAAGATGAATGAGTTGATTCTGGATTTAGGAGATACTCCAAATACTGAAAACCTTCATTTGTTTCTAAACGGTTGGATATTCCCAACTGATGCCAGCATCAATGTGGCCATTTCGCAATCTGATTTAATAAAGATTAAAATGCCATCTCTGGAAGTGATTAATAAAAAAGGCGAGTGGGAAGAAGTTATTTCTAATATTGGCTTCCCGAGTGGGAAAAATAAAACAGTAATTGTTGACCTTTCGGATAAATTTTTGACAACCGAAAGGAAAATAAGAATTGAGACTAACATGGAAATTTATTGGGATTATATTTTTTATGCTAAGGATGTTAATGTAGAAACCAAAATGACCAAAATGATACCCATCAAAGCTGATTATCATTTTCGTGGGTTTTCAAGGACTTTTAGAAAAGAAGGAAATAACGGGCCACACTGGTTTGATTACAATGAAGTTTCTACAGTCAAAAAATGGCGTGATTTGACCGGCATGTACACGAGATATGGCGATGTAAAGGAATTGCTGGTTGGAGCAGATGATCTTTATATTATTGCCAATGCCGGAGATGAAACAACAATTTCATTTAATGCAGAAAAATTGCCTCAACTCCACGAGGGCTGGATCCGGGACTTTTTGATTTATAGTGTGGGATGGGTAAAAGATGGTGATATTAATACTGCTCTGGGGCAAACCGTAGAACCACAACCCTTCCATGGCATGTCTCAATATCCATATGGAAAAAATGAGCATTATCCAATTACAAAAAAACATCTCGAATATCGAGAAAAGTATAATACAAGATTTGTTGACCATGAATTTTTCAATAATTATCTTTTAAAGAATATCAAGT
>CAYREN010000144.1:0-10579 GCA_964423255.1 uncultured Roseivirgaceae bacterium
TAATTGGATTGCTTACCCTATCAGAATATTACAAAAGAAAAAATAACCATTTGTCCATATTGATTTAATCTTAGTGCCTTCAACTATTATTTCAAACAGAAATACCATCTAAAATTCATGGATTCCTACCAGACTACAATTCATCACACCGATGTTTGCTTATTGATATTGGGGTGTAGAATCCTTCTACAACCAGACACAGATTTCACTCAGTAGCTTTTATCGCTGCACCAACTTGTTCTATGGCCTCCATGTGGCGTTGCCGAAATTCTTCAATCGTGGGCCGCCATGGGGTTTGTAAAAATCCAAATAAGTGTTTCTTCTGAATATTATTTGTACAATAATCCACAGTCAATCCGAAATTTTCATTGTTGGAATGATTGCTCGCCGTTGGGATTTGATCATATCCATTTTTATCAAGCTGGTTGTAGGCTTCTACCATTTTACCATCATCGAATTTCGTCCCATAATACCAATTACTCTGTAGCACATCTTTTGGCATTTTTTCAAAAAACCGATCTGGATAATGCCACAGGTAATCCGACCAGATCCATGAACGAGAACCATTTTTTTTAACTTCATTGTGGAGGAAAAGAAAATCGTGCCACCAAAGATCGTATTGGCGCACAACCATGTATTTATAATATTTCTGATTTCCAGCATCTTCTTCATCCATTCCCAAATGAAAAAAACGAGGAGTATCAAAAATATTGCAAACCTCAGCGATAAGATCAGCACATACTTTATAATATAAATCTGTTGATAGCATCCTGGAATACTCACCCATCCATGCATCATGAGATGAAGCAAAATTTAGTTTTGGAATTGGTTCCAACCCCATGTCTCGCATTTTTCTTAATTCCTCTTTTAGCTTTTTTACAGTCCAGGCATTTTCTATAGCAATTTCTGGATGACTCTCATACTGAACGCCATCACCTAGATCGAGAACTACCATATTTAGCCTGTTGGCCTGCATCTTAATCAATAGATCATTCCACAGTTTTTCATCAAACCGCAGATATGGGTAATAGTAGCGCATTTCTTTTCCCGGAGCACTCCAATCTTCCCACATGTTAAAACTGAGGTGTAAAAGGTTGGCCCATATTGTTTCATCTTTTGACTTTGATACTAAAGTCCCGGGAAGTGTGCTAGCCACAGATGCCGTGCCAATGGTCTTAATAAAATGACGTCGAGTATGATTTTGCATGGAGCGTTTTTTTATTTTAAAGATCTTCCCAGTTAATTTTTATTTTGTGTTTTCTGCTTTCTCAATTTCATAAACGTGAACGTCATATTTATTCCAGACATCATTAATTATATTTCCATCTATTGACATGTCTCCGGACAATTCAAATAGTTTTTGCACTTTCATTTCTTCAAATCCAGAAATTCGAATTTTAGTTTTTTGAACACTTTCACCTCGGTTAGCGACCAACAGATAATATTTTCCCTGCCATTGCTTTAGCCGTGCGTCAACTTCACTATCAAATGGAAGGATTTCAACCTTATTTATCGCATCATCCGCCACAAAGATTGGCCACATATAGTTTAGTTCCTGAAACCAACCACGCAAACGCTGAACTTGGCCTTCTTGCGCCCATACCCAATGATATAAACCAGTTGCTCCATATATAATATCAAGATAAGATTCATTTCGGACGCCTAACCAATCATCACCCCGCAATGATCCAATAGCTGAAAAATGTTCCGCAACAACTTCATCGCAGTGATTACTAACATAATAATTAACTTCAGCTAATTTGAATCGAGACTGACTTAACACCTGTTCAGTCTTAGTTTGAAAAGGAGTATTACGCCATGCAAGGCTTGGCCTGCACATTACTTTTACATAACAATAACCTACAGGAGGATTTGATACAGGCCACTCGGGAAAATTGCGATCATAGAGAAAACTCGCATCATGATGGCCCCAAATAACCAAGCGTGGCGATGACAAATTGCCTACTATACGCTCTACTTTTTTCCTTGTTGCTATCCATTCCGGTGTTAGATGCCAGTAATAAAACTGTTTGGTATACAACGTTAAAAACCCAGGGTGTTCAAGCAATTTTTCAGCTTGCTCCTCAAATAAAGGTACATCCTTAAGCCTATACGGACCGATAGTCATTGTATAAATATTCTTTTCCCAAGCACGATCACGGTCTTTAAAAGGCGTATACCCTTCTCCCATATGGCTTCTTATCATGTTTGCGCCCATATCATTAGACTCATCCCACCTTTGTTTTTTCACTGACGGAACAATTGGGAAAAATCGGAAATCTCCATTGATAATTATCCTACCATTTTCATCAACTTGCAGTGTCTTAATTGGAGGTAACACCCTCCTAACTGTGTGATTGATCTTTCCAAACATTTTTCTCTGCACACCTAATTTCTCTTTTTTTCCATTAAAGTATGTTACCGTAACAGAAAAATCCTGGACCGGTAAGGAATTGACTCTTAACCCTCGAATATCTATTGGTACTACATTTTTTTTGTCAGTAAGAAATTGAGTATATTTTTTAATAATCTTTTGCTCTTTTGCATCAAATATCTCTATTATAACTTCTCCATCTTCGGGTATAGGTCTGTAGCGGTTATAGATTTCAAGTGTGGCAGTATCTTCTTCAGTATAATAATATTCCTGATCAAGCATAATCTCAATTGCCGGTGGTACCACCACTGGGTAAATTCTATTGATTTGTTTTCTGCCATTCACTGTCACTTTTACGTTAATTTCTGTCAATTTCTCTAAACCGGATTGATAAGGAATTGTCACAGGTTTGATCTCAGCTTTCTTCAAGTGCAAAGTCCTACTGGCAGACTTCTCTCCTTTTATATCCACAATAATCTCTGCATCGGCATCCGTCCTATCATTAACCAAAATGATTTCTATCTCATTTGATCCTGCATAAAGCTGTGGATGGGTGATAAAGTCCTGCGATTGATCTTTATCTTTGTAGTATCGCTTACCAAACATTATGTTTTTAATTCGGATTCCAGGTTCCTTTGCAAGAATAATCCTACCCATTTGTCTGTTATTGGCAGCATTTCCGTTCCAGTAAATTTCATCATCACCATTCTGCCACATTACATTAAATCCAAAGGGTTCAAAAGAAACGCCATCCATTCCCAATGATTTAAAAGGTACTGTCAAATAGTATGAATCATCTACTTTTTCACTTTTAATCCCAAAGTCAGCTCCCTGTAAAAATTCACCATCGGTAGTATATCCTTGTTTTTCTATTGTAGTCCCCTTAAAAACATTGCCATCAGTTGCAATCTTAATCACGTCAAATAGATATCGGTAGTGATTGACAAATGTGCTTTTGGTACGTGGGTTTACATAGATAAATATATCTCCAGAAGTATGTTTTTGAGGAATGGCCATATAGATATTCTCAAAATCGTTATATATATCTATTTCGTTTTTACTTATCCGTTCAGGGTTTCCCCACTTTGAAGACTTCGAAGACCTGGGAACATCCAAACCTCTGACTTCAATTTCATCAGATTCTAAGCCCAATTCATAAGCTTTGACTTCGTCAATCCAGAGGCTGGTTGTTTGTTCGGTGCCCAGAACCGTAATCTGAAGAAGAATCTCTTTTACAGGTTTTATTGGTAGAAATCCAAAACGCCTGAAATCCCAGTCATGGTCACTCTCCCCTAATATACAAGTAGGTGACACTTCCTGCATTGTACCATCCGTGTGGTAAACATTTATTGTTAAATTGGAATAATTATCAGAGAAGGATGGGTAAGAGGGATAATGAGTAGAAATGGAATTATTCAATTTCGACCATAATTCAAAAATGATTGGTTTAACTTCTTTCTGGTTAATAAAGATACGTTGTGCCAATCCCGAAGCATCACCATAAGTTACATCTGCTCTCATAGATTGGTTACCACTCAAAGATTCGCCAGATTCAATTACCGGCTTACGATATCGCTCACCTATCCAGCCAACCCATTGCTCTTCGATAGGAATTTGCCAATTTTGTGGTATAGTCCCAGACAAATATTCTTTCTCAAAACTATGATTTCTTACCAGATTTATACCATCAAGCTGTTGGCCCAAATATACTTCATCGATCCAAATACTACCCTTTTTCTTTTCATTCCCTTGTAGTGTGAATATTACTTCTCCTCCCCACCTCATTTCTGATACTTTAATTTTTTTTGTGATCAATTTCCATTCCTTTGACATCGGCAGATCAATGCTAAGCTCATCAGAAGGAAGGCTATCAATAACCCCTAATTTAACCAAAGCATTGAAAGCCAACTTGCCTTTTAATTCTGAAGTTTTATATCGAAACGAAACTGTTATTTCCTTTTTGCTAACCAGAGGAAGACCAAACGGCATATTTTCATCTTTGACTTTCCAATGATCACTGTAAATAGTAGCAGTTACATCCTTTTGACCACGTAATAACTTAATTGCATTGTCCCCGGAATATTTCACATCCTTGCTCAATGACGCCCCATCGGACAATTTCCAATAAGTGGGCATTGTTGTTTCACCACCCTCAATATGACTAAAAAATTCTTTATCAAAAGTGATCTGGTTGACATATAAATCTTCCACATCTCCATTTGGAAATAAATTCGGGTGTTCTTGGCCGTAAACAAATGCTTTAGAAAACAGCATTGCTAATCCAAAATAAACATAAACTTTCATAATTAATTTTTTAACATGTTGATTCCCTGATAGTAAAATTTTGATTAAAATCCATGACTTATTACTCTGGCATACTACTTATCCAAAAAGTAAACACGGTGTAGGACTTTGATCTATTTTGAGAAATATTCAATGCTGATTTCGCTGATTTCTTTCGTGTTTTTTTCGCGTTGTTTCTGTGTCATATAGTTCGATCTATTCATTAAACCGTAAGTAAAAAACACCACCCCATCAACATCTTCTTCTAACCAAGCGTTAAAGGTGGAAACAACATCCTCCGGTTGTCCATTATACCAGCGGTTGCCTCCATCTTCTGACCGTCTCACTGCTGGAGCTGAATAAACCGTTGGAAAAAGCATACATTCTTTATTCATTACAGCTTTTGTTCTTTTAGCCATCTCGTGTATGTAAGAAGGAGACGACTCATAGGAAGTTGGAATAATAAAATCTAAATAACGACTAAACCATGGCCAATTTTGATATGTAGCTTCAATAGCTGTCGTATAATCTGTAAACACATAAGCTGAAATTAGTTTATTTCGTTTATGAGCAAAATCAGCAAAATCTTTAACTGCGTTCGTCACGTTATTGCACATTTGGGTAACCCAATATCTGTTTTTAATCACATCATTTGCTGGCAAAGTATAACCGTAATTCTCCTTAAAAAGAGACTGACACCTGTCACAGTAGCAGTATTCACGAGCATCCACTTCTTCGGGATAACGGATATAATCAAGGTGAATGCCATCCACATTGTAAAGGTCAATCACTTCCTGCATCATATCTTTGAGATAACCCCTATATCCTTTAGCTGTAGGACAAACCCAGTAAGTGCTGTATTTTGGATCAACAGTAATCCACGTAGGTTGCTCATTATTGGTTTTTCCCTCTCTATTAACCAACAGATATTCAGGATGCTCTTCTATTATCGATACTGGATTTTCATTACCCTCATTGAAAATAACAAACCAGGCATGTGTGGTGATATTAGCTTTCCTAGCTGCATCGCAAATAGAACCATAGCAGTCAAAATCACCAATCGTTTCTGCCACACGGAATTTTTTACTTGGATAAAGCAAATTTCCACGTGTGTCTTTGGTTTCAATAAAAATTTTGTTGACCACCATCCTTTTGCATTGAGCAATAAACTTGTCAACCTCTTCTTGCGATTTTAAATTAGGCTCAATATAGAAACCATTTCCTTTAAGGGGTCGAGTTTTCCTTATAATAGCCTCTTTCCTTAAATCATATTTATCCTGTGTTGTGGCTTTGTCACAAGACTGAATAATAATAAGTATGCCAAAGATAAAAGCAATTGGTAAAAATTTTTTTAATAGCTTTTTCATTATTTAATAATTTTGAAGTTTGCTGTTTCCCGGGGCACATAATCATGCCCTTGTGTGCGGTTGGCAGGTCTTTAATTGGCTGCGGCCCTACCTGCGGCAGGTAGGCGTGCTGGTTTCACGTCAACTTATTTTTGTTGATAACCTCATTGTTAAAAACAATACTTAATAAAATTTACGATTATTTATTGTAGTAATATTTATTCCACATAGTATATGATGCTTATATTTTAATTTATTTATGCAGTATAATTACTTAAATCTATCATCAGCTCTCATGTCCTCTATTTCATACACATGTACGTCATATTTTTTCCAGCTATCGTGGATTATATTGGCATCTACAGACATTTTGCCTGGAAGCTCAAATAGTTTTTTCACTTTCATTCCTTCAAATCCTGAAATCTTGATGCTTGCTTTCTGTACACTTTCCCTACGGTTGGCAACCATTAGATAATAGTTCCCTTGCCATAATTTTAAGCGTGCATCCAATTTGCTATCATAAGGTAAAATCTCAACTATGTTTTCTGCATCATCGGCGACAAAAACCGGCCACATGTGGTTCAGCTCCTGGAGCCATCCCCTTAATCTCTCTATCTTCTTGTCCTTCATAATTACCCAATGGTATAATCCGGTGGCCCCGTAAATAATGCTTAAATAAGATTCATTCCTGAGACCATGCCAGTCATCGGGTTGCAAGGATATGTTACCTAAAACATTCAGTGGTAAAACCTCATCATAATGTGCACTGACATAATAATTCACTTCAGCCAATTTGAAACGGCCTGGGCTCAATACGTTTTCGGTCCTGGTCAGGAATGGCGTATTACGCCAGCTTAAACCGGGACGGCCCATGATTTTCACATAGCAATAGCCCACAGGCGGATAATTGGTATTTGGCCATTTGGGCAGGTCTCGATCGTATAAAAAACTTGAGTCGTGATGTCCCCAGATAACCAACCGTGGAGATGTCAGTTTACCCATAACACCTTCTACCCTTGTTCGGAAATTGATCCATTCATCAGATAGCTTCCAATAATAAAATTGATGGTTGTATGTGCTCAGAACTCCCGGATGTGTAATCAGGCTTTCAGCCTCTGTTTCAAATTGGTCAAATTCTTCGGGAGTGTACGGACCTATAAAAAGGCTATAAGCATTCATTTCCCAAGCCTTATCCCGATCCATAAAATAGGTACTGTCTTTTAAATAGTCTATTCTTACTACATTGGCGCCCATTTCAATAGATGCGCCCCATTCTTCAATGTGATCAGAGATCAAAACAGGGAAGAAGCGAAAATCGTCATTGATCATTAGGCGGCCTTGTTCATCAATCGTAATCTTTGTAATGGGAGGTAATTTTCTTCTTTTTGTATGATTGATTTTACCGAAAATTTTTGTTTGCTCTCCCAGTATTTTTTGATCTTTATCGCGATATGTCACTTTTACAGAATAGTCCTGGACAGGCAGGGGATTTACTCTTAAAGTTTGAATATTCAGAGGCACAGAGCTTACAGTATCTGTAAGTTTTTGGCTAAATGTTTGAATAATATGATGATCTTTCAGATCAGTCAATTCAATTTGTACACTTCCCTGTTTGAGAAGTGGCCTGTATCGATTATGTATTTCGATGAAAGCAACATTTTCCTCTGGATAATAGAACTCCTGGTCCAAAACTATCTCGATGGCAGGAGGTACATGAATAGGGTATGAGCGGGTTATTTGTTGCTCTCCATTGACGGATAATCCCACATTAAAAGTGGTCAGTTTTCCCAACCCCGCATGATACTCCATATAAACACCCTTGACTTCCTTGTGTTTCAAATTGACAACTTTTTTAACCTTCTTTTGGTCTTTTATTCCTACAATCAGTTCTATCTGACAATCTGGTCCCTGATTGGTCAGCGTAATTTCTGCTTGGTTTGATCCCGAATAAAGTGGGGGCTGGGAAACAAAATCATTAGATTGCTCATTCACGTTGCCATATCGATTGCCAAACTTTATACTTTTGATGCGCACACCCGGTGCTTTTGATAAGATCACTCTGCCCATCTCCCTATTATTTGCGGATTTTCCACTCCAAAAAATCTTCTGATCACCGTTCTTCCACATCACATTAAATCCAAAAGGCTCGCTTGAAACACCTGTCATTTCCAGTACTTTAAAAGGCACGGTAATCAGGTAATCACTTCCCGATTTGTGATTTATTATACCAGCGTCACTGGCCAACCTGAACTCCCCGTCAACCGTATAACCCTGCTTTTCAATGGTAGTCCCTCTATACACCACTCCGTCATTGCCAATCTTTAACACATCAAAGAGATAGCGGAAGTGATTGGTGAAAATGATATTCGTGTGTGAGTTTAAATAGATGGAAATCTCCTGACTATTATAAGTATCCGGTATGGTGAGATATAGATTCTTATCATCATTCATAATCTCTATTCCTGTACTGGCCAATGGCACGTTATCACTTCCCCATTCTGAGCAGATTGAACGGGGCGGAAAATCCACCCCCCTGACCTCTAACTCGTCAATATCTGAGCCCAGTTCATACGCCCTCACCTGATCTACCCACAAGCTGGTTGTCTGTTCTGATCCAAGAACCGTTATTTGAAGGATAATCTCTTTCACTGGCTTTTGTCCAACAAAACCAAATCGCCGGAAATCCCACTCATGATCAACTTGACCCAAACTGAGTGTAGGTGAAATTTCTTGCATAGTTCCGTCATGATGGTAAACAAACACTATTAAGTTTGAATATGTATCCGAACTGATAGCATAATTAGGTTTACTATTGATCACATTGTTTAGTTTTGACCATAGTTCAATGACGATAGGCTTAATCTTATGTTGGTTCAGGTATATCTTTTGCGCCACTCCAGAACCGTCTGCATAAACTACATCCGCACGTAACGAATGGTGTCCGCTGAGTGACTCATCTTCATCGATTACAGGTTTGCGATAACGAGCACCCACCCAGCTCACCCACTGGTCTTCTAATGGAATTTGCCAACCCACAGGGATCTCCGATGACAAATTCCCCTCTTCAAAACTATAGTTTTTAACAAGATTGACTCCATCAAGAGTCTGGCCTAAAAAAACATCATCTATCCAAACCTTGCCTTTATTTGTCTCACCTCCCTCCAATATAAATGATACTTCGCATCCCCACTTTAATTCTGACAGGTTAATTTTCTTGGAGACCAAAACCCATTCTTTTGAAGCAGGAAAATCCCACGAAATGTCTCTAGTGGGTAAATCTTTTAATACACCGAATTTAATCTGGGTATTCAAGGCATTTTCACCCTTCAGCTCTGATGTTCTGTATCGAAACGAGATCATGATTTCTTTATCAGGAATCAAAGGCAAACCAAATGGCATATCTGTATCCTCCACTTTCCAGAAGTCACTAAATGTCGATGCGGTCACATCATTTTCCTGTCGGCATATGTATATTGCATTTCCTCCTAAATATCCATTATTGCTCAATACAGCACCATCAGATAATCTCCAGAACGATGGTATACTTGCTTCATCCGTTTCAATATTGGTTTTATACATATTATCCATAACAAATAGAGTGGTAATCGTATTTTCCACATCACCATTTGGAAATAAATTTGAATTTTTCTGGCATAATACAAGATTCTGAGAAAAAAAGAAAATTAACGATGCTAAGCTAAAAAATGAAGCTTTCATAATGTTTCGTTGTATTGTGTGGGGTATTATTAATTTTTATTATCAAAACTTTTGGCGCATCTAAAACCAACAAACGGTGCCATATAGTGGCTTTTTACCACATCCCGATAAGTAGTTTTTAAGAAATTTTTAGGTGCCGTCCAAGCGCCACCTCTGCATAGCGGATTTATCTCAGGCTCTTTAAGATCTTTTCTTTTTATCCCCTTGTACCACGGATATTCTTCCCAAAGTTTATCGATCATTTCATTAACATTCCCAGCCATATCATATACACCTTCAGGGGTTTTCCCTTTTGGATATGAACCCACAGGAACTGTATGGCCAATATGATAATCATAATTTGCCCTTGTTACATCAAGCGGTTCATTCCCCCAGGGATATAAACGCCCAACGTGACCCCTCGCGGCAATCTCCCATTCAAATTCAGTGGGCAGTCTCTTACCCGCCCACTTTGCATAGGCTTTTGCTCCCTCTATTTTTATCAAACACACCGGATATAAATCTTTTCCCGGAACTACAGTATATTCCCCTTCTCCTTTTTTAATGATTCCACACCAATTCGGATCAGCCATGTCTTGCCAGTAAAATTCATCTTGTCCTCCTGCATTCAAAAATTTAGTATATTCTCCTATCGTTACTTCATATCGATCAATATAAAAATCTTCAGCAGTGACCTCGCCACGCGGTGAGGCTCCGCTTGGATCTTCATCATCGGGACCGATCACATAAGTGCCACCTTTGATTTTTACCATGCTACCCACCTTTGGCTTTTTTTGAGTTCTTGGTGGATCAATAAATGGAAATGCATTTTCCAATGCCTGATCTTTTACCTGGATAACCGTTCGGTCTGACATGATCA
>CAYREN010000145.1:0-10561 GCA_964423255.1 uncultured Roseivirgaceae bacterium
CATGAGTATTCGTATTTCATGGATCAGCCATACTTTTAGTTTATCAATTGATATAATCTCATGACTATCTTCTACGGAAAGCTGAAGATCTTTTATTACCAGATTTTGAAGCTCTTTAATTTGAATTAACTGTTTTATTGATTTGATTTTTCAGGAGATGGAGGATTGATTTTCTTCCATGTATCACCTCCATTAGGACTTCGTCCCTCAGATATATCTGCTGACTGCTCACCAAAAGTATGGGTATCAATTAATCTACCATCTTTATAATATAAACTCAATATTTCTCCTTCGGTACTCAATTTAAATTTAAGATGAGTGGATCCTTGCTCTGTGTCGCTATCTGCCCAGAAAAGCAAATATCCACCAGGCTCAATAGTAGTTTTGGTAGGATTGTCACCGGGTATGCGATCATCAAATGGGTTTTCGGAATCACTAAAATAAAACCTTCCCATATCTATGGCAGTAGATCCTGCATTGTATATTTCTATCCAGTCATCGTATTCATCTGTGCCATCAGGATCGAGAAGTGTTTGCTGGTTGCTGGCTAATATTTCATTAATAACAAGATTAGGTACATCACCGGATGTGATAGTGATGTCATATGGGTCTTTGATGGCATCGTCGGGAAGCAGCACCTCGTTTCCTCCATCATCTGTCAATTTGAAATAATAGGTCAATTCACCATCAGTCACTAGTGCCGGAACAGTTGCTTCAAAATTTGTATTATCAGAAGAAGTCAATTTTATACTCTGAAAAGCTCCGTCATCAATTGAATAAAATAGTTCTAATTTTGAAATACCAGACCCATTGGATAACTCTAACGCAAAAGCTATATCATCATTTACCATGGGAATTTCTGGTGAATAATTATAAGATTTAAAAAAGGAAATTGCACCAGATCCATTGGTTGTGTTTTTTGTTGCAATGCCGGTTATTTCCCATGAACCAATACCATCTGGGAATCTGGCATATGTTTGTCCGTTTTTCATGGCTGGAAAAATAATGTTGTCAATCTTTATGCCATCGGGATCTAGTAGTGTAATTTCTTCGCCTTTGGATGTTAGTTTAAATGGTAAATTAAGACCAACACCTTGATCGTCACTATTCAAGATTAAAAATCCATCAGGTTTTATATTATTTCCAGAAGGTAACACATATTTATTATCTTCTTTATCATATATAGTAAATCCGCCGATGTCTATTGTTATATCTCCATAATTATAGATTTCAATCCAATCGGGATTGCCTGTAGAGTGAATTTCATTGAGGGATAAGCTAGTAGGAATTATATCATCTTCATCTCCAGGATTTACATCATTATCTTCCTTACTACAAGAAATTATACCTATAAGAAATATTAAAAATGCATAATTGGCTAGGCTATTGTATTTCATACTTCGAAATTATTTATTGAATACTTTTGCACAACTTGAATCATTATAACGCAAAAATAATTATGTATTACTAACTATTTCATTGTTGTTTTTATTTGGATTATTTTTTTTCATCAAGTTGAGATACATTTTAATAATTGTAAAAATTGCACTATTAATTAAATATAATTTTTAAGTTTTTTATATAATATTGCACACGGAATGAAAACTATACTATCATATATTCTCACCTCAATTCATTATTTTGTTTTTGGATTAATAATCACCTTTTTTCATCCAATACAAGTTATTTGCTGGACAATTATTGGTTACAAAGCGCAAAAGAGATCAGTAGATATAATGAATTACTTAATCATAAAAAGTCATTTGATTGTCGGTGCGAAAATAAAAATTGAAGGCATAGAAAAAATCCCAAATGGCAAACCTCTCATCATTATTTCAAATCACCAAAGCCATTGGGATGTCCCACCTTTGGTATGGGTTTTTAGAAAGAATTTTCCAAAATTTATTTCAAAGTTAGAATTGGGCAAGGGTATCCCGAGCATTTCATACAATCTTCGCAAAGGAGGATCGGCATTGATCGACCGTAAGAATCGCTCCCAGGCCATAAAAGAGATTATCAAATTAGGAAGGCAAATTGATACTAATAATTATTCTGCCTGTATTTTCCCTGAAGGGACTCGAAGCAAGGATGGAAAAGTAAGAAGATTTAAATCTGGAGGTTTAGGAACTCTGCTAAAAACAGCGCCATCAGCAATTATAGTTCCTTTTGCGATTAATGGAAATTATCTTTTGCAGGGGTCTGGATTTGCAATGGGTATTGGTGTAAAATTGACATATACTGTTTTGGACCACATCGAAAGAAAGGATCATTCACCTGAGGATATAGCGGAATTGGCCGAAATGGAGATTAAAAAAGAACTTGGACAAGTATAAATATTTTTAATAGCTAAAATAGAATAAAGAAAGTAAAATCGGCATGCCTACTTATAGGAAGACAGGGCCGGATCAAAAATAGGACAGAACAGGGCATCATTATGAGCTCTGGCAATTAGTAAACTTTAAAAAAAAATAAGCATGAAACAGATGATTTTAATATTGGCAATTGTTATTTATTCATTTAATTCCTACGGTCAAAACAAACTTACCAATGAGGAAAAAACTGATGGTTTTGAACTCCTTTTTAATGGAAATAACCTCAATGGTTGGGTAGGAAATAAGACCGATTATGTAGCTGAAGATGGTATGATTATTATTTATCCAGATAGGGGAGGAAAGGGCAATATTTTCACAGAAAAGGAATATGCAAATTTTATATTTCGATTTGAATTTCAATTAACACCAGGGGCCAACAATGGTCTGGGAATAAGGACTGCAATTGATGCACATGCTGCTTATGATGCTATTGAATTGCAAATAATAGACAATACAGCAGACAAATATAAGAAACTGGACAACCGGCAATATCATGGGTCAGTTTATGGAGTTGTTGCTGCAAAAAGAGGTTTTTTAAAACCTGTTGGAGAATGGAACTCGCAAGAGGTGATTTATGATGGTTTTGATATTAAAGTGATTTTAAATGGAGAGACAATCATAGATACTAACATTAAAAAGGCCAGAAAGCTAAGTACTATGGATGATAAGGCTCATCCCGGTCTCAAGAATAAAATAGGCCACATAGGATTTCTTGGTCATGGAGATATCGTGAAGTTTCGTAGTATTAGGGTAAAAGAGTTATAGTAGAAATTAATTATAATAATTTCTTGTAGATATTGGTTTATTTGCAATATGATTCAAAGCATGAATCATTGTGAAACCCCTATAAAACAGCTCCTAATATTTTGATGTCTTTAAAAGATATTTGATCTCTAGTTCCTGTTCTCTGGTTTTTTTATTGAAAAATGTTCCATTGAGCGTAGTTATTCTAAAGTCTGGAAATATTTCAATTTCTTTGAATTCAATTCCTAATGAGTCAATTATTTCTATACCTCGTTGGTCGGTAAATACATATCGGTCAATTAAATCATCTGGTGATGCCGATTCAGGATTTAGTTTAGGAACAAACCTATTTTGAATAAAACTTACCATTTCTTCTCTTAGGCCAAGATTGACAAAGTCTACATCATTTAAGTTGTGCTCTTTCATATAAAACGCTACTTCACTTTCTGCTTGGTATCTGAGCAGTTGTGGATAAAAACATGAATTGATATAATAATTTGCTAGCAGCACAGTTATTGCCGGAATGAAAATAATTTTTTCAAAAACGTATCCCTTTTTCCTAATCAAAAATCCAATGATTGTGACACCAATTAAGAAAATTATAATAAAATCTATTCTTGGAATTTGGGTAGAAAAGAAATACTGAATGAGAATTATTGCCAATATTAGTATTGCACTTGACCATATCTGTACATGATAAAAAATAGCTATGAATTTTTTGTTTTTTGCATAGCGAAGTAAAGTGTCAGCCGTGATAATTGATAAAAAAGGAAAGAGAGCATTTAGATAATGTGGGAGTTGAAAACTGGATATACTGAAAATAGCAAATAAGAAAATGAAACCAAAAAAAGTATAATTTTCACTAAGATTAGATTTTTGCCATAAGTTTTTAGCCTTGTCGAATAGTGCAAAATATGCAATAAAGGCCCAGGGAAGGTAAGCCCAAAGCATGGTATGAAGAAAGAAAGTCGGATCTCCACTACCCTTTATCGGTCCGGTGTTGGTGAATCTACCCCATTGGCTGTCCCAAAAGAAGAATTTTAATCCAGATACATTTTGCTGCCCAAAAAATACTTTTTCAGGATGACTGTCAAACTGAATATAGTATCCATATAATGTTGGAGTTATAAATATTAATGTTATTGCCCCAATAGCCAACCATTGCCAATGCAAGATTTGCTTCCATTTTTTTTCATATAATAGTGCCAGACCTATTCCCGTTGCAACTGGGATAATGGTAAAGAGACCTTTTGTCATTAGCAAACATGCCAACCCTAATGAACCAAGAATCAAATGGAATATTTTTTTTTCTTCTATGTAGATTGTTAAATAATACAATGCAATGATCGTGAGCCCCACAAGGTAGGGCTCTGCTCTTACGTCTGAATTGGAAGTGATAATATGTTGTGAAGTCATGAGAATCAATGCAGCCAGATAGCCATGGTTTTTAGAGTAATACTTTTTTCCAAAGAGATAAGTATAGTAGGCTCCTAAGAGCATAAATAATATTGCAGGAAGTTTGTATCCCATGCTAGTTGGGCCAAAGATATTGTATGAAAGAGCTGTGATCCAAAATTGAAAATGAGGCTTGTCTAGCCAATCAACTCCATGAAGAAATAATTCAAAATAATTCCTGTTTTGATACATTTCTCTGGATATTTCGGCATATACAGCGCCGTCAATTTCCATAATAGTAACCATCATGCCAGCACAGTAGACAAGTAATGCTAATATAAAGACTGTCCACAAAAGAAATTTGTTGTTTGAGAAAATATCAGGAATCATAAATTGAAAGTTTGCGAGTAAAAATAGATAGAAATAGTGAATTGCCTAATCTACCTTTAATTAATATATGGTTTTATACCTTTAAGTATAAAATAATTTCAAAATATTTTTATAATTATATCAAAAGGTATATTTTTAATTTATTATGAGCAAAGCTAAAAAGACCAAGCGGTATATTGTTGAAAAAACTGCAAATATATTTAACAAGCGTGGATTTGTAGGGACATCTCTCTCAGATCTTACCAATGCTACCAATCTTACCAAAGGAAGCATCTATGGAAATTTTAACAATAAGCAAGAAGTTGCTGTGGCAGCGTTTAATTATAACTATCAAAATTTAATTAAGCGTTTTGCTGCAAAACTTTCAGAAAAGAAAACCTATAAAGAGAAATTGCATTCCTTTCTTGAAGTGTATGAAGAGATTTACAGTGAATTGATGAATGCAGGAGGGTGTCCAATTTTAAATAATGCTGTTGATGCTGATGACACTAACCCTGAATTAAATTCATTATCGATAAGGGCATTTAAAGACTGGAATTTTAATATTAAAAATATCATTTTAAGTGGTAAGGCAACAAATGAGATTGATGAAACAATTGACGAGGAGTCTTATGCGGATTTGTTCATTCTTACAATAGAGGGTAGTTTGGTATTATCAAAGGCTACTGGAGAAAAAAGGTATTTTAATCACGCTATTCAACATTTAAAGAGTTTAATTGTAGAAAGGTTTTAATCCATCATTTACCTACCCAAAGGATATGGGTAATCTCGTATTTATTTTTTTTTTCTAAAGATTATTAATGAGATAACTACAAATATTATTAGTCCAACAATAAGGGCAAGTAGAGAACCAGTAGTTATTTGATTGGCCGCATGCATAAATCTTGTTATTTATATTGTGCTTTTCCTACTTTTTATTGATATGATATACAACTAGTCCAAGAGTTATTATGAGTAAGGAAATGGTAGTCCAAAGTTGATAATTTAAGATAGTTTGATTTTGAGTAATAGTAAATATGGCCTTGTCTCGATACTCATTGAAATCTAAAGTGTCTTTAAAAACTTTTGAACCATCACTCATTAAGTCGTAGACAACATACTTGTCAAGATCATGCTCTAAAAATGCTTTTTTATTCTCATCTACTATATAAAGATTTTTGTTTATAGAATTGTTACTATTCTGTGCGTATGCAGGAAGAACAAAAAGTAATAAAAAAAATAAATAGTATTTCATCCTTTAAACATTTAAATAAAGATCACCAAATAAAGTTAAAAATCATGTACAAAAGTACCAAACTTATTGGCAGATATGAAGTGATTTTAGTTTCTAACCTGGATAGATATAAATTTACTGGACATTTAATTGAAGATTTGAATATACAAATTGTTTCATTACTCCGCTAATTCTCGAATGAATTGTGATTAAAATGCCAAATTGAATTGTTCATATATCAACATGAAACCTTATGGAAAATGATAGTAAATAGCACTGGAGGATTACTCTACTTTTAGTGGTATTCCCTCATTAAATATACTTTGTCTGCTTTGTCAGCTATGAATTGATTTATCCAACCTTGTAGATCTGTAATCTTTCTACCAACCTCAGTTTGCGCATGAATAACTATTCCTAATTCATTACTAATAATAATATTGGCATTTTGGGAAAAAAGTTTGGTGAGTTTTGTTTCAATCAATGATTGATCGAAATTGTTGTTTGTATCAAAGAAATAATTAGTCAACTAAAGTGTTATACAATCCAGCAATTCTGTTTTATACTCAAAATTGTAATTACTTAATTATTTTTCTTCTTCAATGTTAGTCCATCTTTTGTCACGATCATTTTTGTGCAGCTCAATTCTCTCTATATGATATTGAACCATTTTCTTGATGTAGCTAGGTTTAAGGGGTTGGAGGATAATTTTAATGCTAACTTTTGACCATAGGAACTTTTACCACTTCGTTGAACACCAGTAATGAAATAAATCATGAAAGGATGATTTTATAAAAATGAATGAAACGTAACAATTTACTAGTCAACGACTACTGTTCTACTGCTTTTGCCGCTTGCATCAAAAGCCTTCATTTTTATCTGACTATTTACCTTTATCGGACCATCATAAATACTGGACTTTAAATTGGGTTCTGTTCCATCGGTTGTAAATCTGAGTTCAAGGCCTGGGAATTCTATATTTGCTATTAGTTCTCCGTTTTCCAAGATAGCTCCTGGCAAAGGAATTCGGTAATTGTATCCATTATTCATATAATTTAACCGAGGCAATTCTTTTTGGGCCAATGTATTTGCAAAAATATTCCAATGAAATTCAATTGACTTTTCTCTTTTATTTTTGTTTTCAATTATTTCCCATTCTCTTTCTTTTGCCCAGGCACTTTCAGAAAACCCAAATAATTTTGGGAGTAAATAGTATTCTAGCATATCTCTTCCTTTTATCGTTTCGCTCCACAATTGCGCCTCTATTCCTAAGATGTGTTTTTTTGCACTTGGCTTTAGCCTTTCCATATTTTTATATTCTTTTTCGGGATCAATTACTCTTCCGTTTGAAGTATGTGTTGTTGTTTTGAAAATATCGAATGGAGCAAATGTCCATGCATCCTTTGTTCGTACAAAACCTGCCCAATACAAACCAGGTTCTTTTGGATCTTTGTCATATGCCAGATCAAAATAGAAGTTTGACACTGGACACATAACAACATCATAACCTGCATTTGCAATTCTATATGCTAAGTCCTGATTCCCGGATAAATTATTCCATATATACGGAATTACATTTTTACCAGCGAATTCTGGATTTGGTTCATAATTACCTTCTGAATTTTTTAGTAAGGCAACTTCTTCCCACCCATGAATTACATAATTGTCATCTTTAAGCGTTTTCAACAATCTTTTAAAAAAATAGGCCTGAAGGTTTTTAGGGTCTTTATATTCAGGATTTGTTTTCATTACTTCCGCAGCTAATGGAGATTTAGACCATGACCCTTCCGGTACCTCATCTCCACCTGCATGGATATCTATAAGTTCCAATCCGGCTTCTCTATACATTAGAGCAATTTCATCTATCACCTTTTTATAGAAATGATAGGTTGATGGTCTTGCTACTGATACGATATTATCTTTGTACAATTGTGCTGACAGATATTCTGAATTATCATTGGGGTCAATTAATCGGTATTCATTTGCTTCCTCCTCTTTGCCTTCTGACATCAAACGATTATATCTTGCTTCCATGGGTTTTATCGAAGATCTAGCATGCCCAGGAAAATTTAATTCCGGGATAATTTGAATATGTCGTGCCTTGGCATACTTTAGAATATCAATAAAATCACTCCTTTTAATAAATCCACTACCATGAGTCCCTTTTTCATAGGCATAGGGACCTGATCCATAAGCGGGGTGAAGAACGGGATCATTTATGTTAGATGTGTGTTTTCTATGTCCACCGATTGAAGTCAGTTCAGGTAATCCCGGTATTTCAAGACGCCAACCTTCATCTTCCGTTGTGTAAAATAAAAGTCTATTGAGTTTATATGATGAGATAATATCTAAGATTTTAAATATTGTTTCCTTGTTTTGAAAATTTCTGCAGATATCAACATGTAATCCTCTAAAAGTAAATCTTGGAGCGTCTTGTATGACAACATTTTCAAATTCAATTGACTTTGATTGGTTTTGGTAGACATTTAAAGGTACTAATGAAAGTAAACTTTGAACCCCGTAAAACACTCCTGTTGCATCGCTACCATTTATGATTATTCTGTCTTTATTAATATTAAGATGGTACGCTTCTTTATTTGTTCCGTTTACATCAATATTGCTTGTTTTCAAGACAATTTTATTTTTAGCTAATGAACTATTATCAACTTTAAAAGTTGATCCAGTTATGGAATTTAATTTATCAGCTAAATATTTTGCTTCATTATCCAATCCTGTTTCATTAGAAATGATCCAGTTTTCATTGATTTTTGTAAATCCACTAAGTTTATTGATCTTAACCGGAGACGGAATAATTTTCAATAATTGATTGTCAGATATTTGACTTAAGTTCTGATTGTTGTAGTATCTGTATTTGGCTGTTGGTATTGGTTCTTGATCTTCTTTGTTTCTATTGATCTGCTTTGGATTGGTGAAAGGTAATATTTCACAATTGACCTCAACAATTTGCTTTTCGGTTTTATCCTCATTGTAAAAAACAAAATATGTACCCAATGGAGCATCGGACTCTTTAATAACAGCTCCCAATCCTCTATAAAATATCTCTATTGAATTGTTGGGTTTTAAAGAAAAGCCTTGATTTGGAATTAATTGAAACCAATCTCCATTAATGTGTTCCACTTTTGCGGATTGTGGCGTACCAGGTTCGACGATAGTTCTTCCATTAATATTAAAAAATAGTTTCCAATTATTATTCAGTTCAATACCACTATTATTTTTAATAATGAACCTAGCGTCAAACGCACCTTCGACTTCTGTAAAATTACTTATGAGTTCCCATTTAATATCTATTTTGTTAGCAGAAGAATAATCTATAGGCTTTGGAGAACAATTCAATAGTAAAATAAAGGAGAGCGATATTATAATTATTGTGTTAAGCTTTTTCATCTGTAAGACATGTTTTGATAATTTATCTACAATCAACCATCTTCAAGAAATGGCTTTATTAGGATCAAATGAAATTGTTTTTTTTTGATAATCAAATTCTTTCGAATAGATATTGATCAAAATAAAAAAGGCAGCTGATAAGCTGCCTTTCATTGGGTTTATAAAATTGAAAATTAATCTATTTTTTCAAGATCATTTTTTTTATTTCATTATGATCCCCTATGTCAAGGCTATAGAAATAAATGCCATTTGGTAAATTAGTTGCATTAAACTTTACAGAATGATTTCCCGCACTCCTACGCCCTGAAAATAAAGTCGTGATTTCTTTTCCTGATAAATTATAAATACTTATTTTAACCTGACTTTCTTCCTCTAAACTGAAAGGTATCGAAGTAGTGTAGTTGAATGGATTTGGATAATTTTGTTCTAAGCTCAAGCGGTTAATACCATCTAAATCAGAAATTCCTGTAATAGTAACTGTTTCAACAGCAATGACATAGGCCTGGGTGGCTTTGCCTCCATTTCCATCATCAACTGAAACTTCAACATTATTATCGCCTCCATCTTCAAACATAGGTGTACCGCTAACCAATCCCGAACTACCGTCAATATTTAACCAACTGGGTTTTACTGATAAACTATAAGTTAGGACATCACCGTCACTATCTGTTGCAGTTACTTGATAATCATATTGCATACCTTCTTTTGCATCAGTTGGTGGAGTAGATGTAATGACAGGATCATCATTTACATTTGCTACACTTAAAGTGTAGGTTTGGGTGTCTTTTTCTTTATTATCCGTTACTTCTACGACAACTGTAGTATCACCAACATTATTATTAGTTGGTGTGCCACTAATCATTCCTGTAGAGCTATCAATGCTTAACCAACTAGGCTGATCTGTTAAACTATAGGTTAATACATCATTAACATCTGCATCGGTTGCTGTAACTTGATATTCATATAAAACATCCTCAGTAGCATCCGTTATAGGAGGCGAAGTAATTTTAGGGGGATTGTTGGGTGTTACATAATTATTCCAACC
>CAYREN010000146.1:0-10517 GCA_964423255.1 uncultured Roseivirgaceae bacterium
GGGGAAACCGGGCGGACATCAAGTGTGGAGTTTTCTGGACAGTGCTGACTTGTCAGAGGCATATGAGGCTCGTTTGGCTGCTTTGGGGATAACCGATACGTTTGTGGCCTGTTTGAGTCTTCAAAATAGATGAACAAAAACAGCATAAAAGTAAGGGCATTGGCAACCTTTCTTGCTCGTATTTTACGAGCTGGAGTTTCCTTTATTACGGGTCTGGTTATTGCTCGC
Organism: uncultured Roseivirgaceae bacterium; assembly: GCA_964423255.1. Lineage (GTDB taxonomy): Bacteria > Bacteroidota > Bacteroidia > Cytophagales > Cyclobacteriaceae > JAAUQL01. Next base: position 229 of record CAYREN010000146.1, read on the forward strand.
GCTCTTGGACCTGACGAATATGGGAATTTTAGCTTTTTGCTGGGTAGTTTTATATCACTTGGCAGTCTGGTGGATATGGCCTCATCCTCTGCCTTTTACACCTTTATTTCTCAAAGGCCACGCGGAAGAAAGTTTTATTATTATAGTGGTTGGATAACATTACAGTTATTAATACTTTTGTTGCTCGTTTTGTTTCTACCGGATGCGATCAGACAAAAAATATGGCTTGGGCATCCATTAAATTTAGTTGTCCTTGCTTTGCTTGCCAGTTTTACGATGAATCAACTATGGAGGCTCGGAGCCCAATATTTTAGATGGTACGCTGTATTTATGGGGAGTTTCACCATTTTTGAAAAAATATTTTATTTTTACTGAAAATATATGAAAAAATGAAACTATTTACCCCAGAATAATGGTGAAATCTGGAGAAACGGAGTTAGGATATCCAGTGCAGGTAGTATAAGCAAAATACTATGCGGGAAGCTGCCATACAGGTGGCTTCCCAATCAAATTTTGCTAACTATCCTGCCCATGCCTTTAAAAACCCACCTCCAATTAGCGAAGCTTTGAAAGACTAATTATTGGATAAATGAATTTGATTCAGGCGACAACTTGCTTGACAAACACCGTTCTTGTCATGGTTACCTCCACAGTTTTGAAAAAAATAGCCGAAAATTGATGGTCTCGTAAAAAGTCAAAACCGGTAAATTCGGCCATAATGATTTCAATAGGTTACATAGGGTAAAATTGCTAAAATCGGACTTTTTACGAGTCCATCAAAATTGGCATAATATAAATATTTTAATGAAGCTTTATAATAGTTATGCAAAGCTTTCAAATAGTGGAAATCAAATTGCCAGAGATGTGCATAGTCGTAAAGTTAAAATAAGATAGGATATTAAATATGATTATATCTCATAAGTATCGTTTTATTTTTGTAAAGACTGCAAAGGTGGCAGGTACTTCACTGGAAATGGCGTTAAGACCTTTCCTTGGTCAAAATGACATCTCAACACCTGTTGTTAGTTATGATGAAGAATTCGCAAAAAGAAATGGTATCCCATGTCCCCAAAATTATGAAAATTTTTTTAAATATGAGTTGATAACAGAAAGATTTGGTGGCAGAGGAGGATTTAATGAACATTCGTGGGCTTATGAAATAAAAGGAATAGTTGGTGATGAAATATGGAAAGATTATTATACTTTTACTATTGAAAGAGATCCTCGTGAAAAGTCGGTATCAAATTATTTTCATTATAGAAATGAAAAGAGAGGGTTGGGCTTTATTAGACATGGGGTAAGTTATGTGAGACCAATGGTGAAAAGTTTAAATATGATCGGTAAAACAGATATTGAACGTTCAAAGATCATAAGGAGTCCGCTAATCGCAAAAACTTGCGGTTTGGATACTTGGTTGAGGATTGATCGATATGCTGCATTTGCTCAAAATATAGGGCGATATACAATTAATGGGAAAGTAATTGTAGATAAGGTTTTTTCATATAAACGAATGGAAGAACTTGTAGATGTGTTACAGGATATTTTAAAACAGAAATTGAATATGCCTCGCTTGAAGTCTAATTTCAAGCCAAAAAATATACATGTTAACGAATTTTTAGTAGAAAAGTTACTTGATAATGAAATATATAAGAGAGAGTATGAACTGCTTAAGGATCTAAATTAAGGGTAATTTTTGAATATGGCGTGGATCCGAAAATACGCCTAAGCAATTATTATCAAAACCGATGAATAAAAAAAGTATCAAAGTCAGATTTCTGGCAACCTTTGTTGTCAATATTCTACGGGTTGGTTTTTCCTTTATTACCGGCCTGATCATTGCGCGTACCTTGGGGCCTGACGAATACGGCAATTTCAGTTTTTTATTGGGAATTTTTATATCTCTTGCTTCTCTCGTGGATATGGCCTCGTCTTCTGCATTTTATACCTTTATTTCTCAAAGACAGCGGGGTAGGGAATTTTTTCTCTATTATGGTGGCTGGGTACTGTTTCAGTTGCTGATTCTTTTGCTTCTTGTTTTGTTTCTGCCGGATTCGATCAGGCAAAAAATATGGTTTGAAAACCCGTTCGGCCTGGTTTTGCTCGCCCTGTTTGCCAACTTTGCCATGAATCAACTCTGGAGACTCGCTACTCAAATTGGTGAATCGACCAGGGATACAGTTGGCGTGCAGATTCAGAACCTGGCCCTGGCGGTAGCGTATCTGGCCGGCGTGGCGGTTCTGGCCGGATTCCATTTCGTAAGCGTTAAGAATCTATTTATTTTAAATGTTATACTTTATCTTTTTTTTTCCGCTTTGTATGCTCAACGAATCTATCAGTCGGGCATCCTGTTAAAAGGAGATAGAGAGGATTTAAGAGGTGTTTTTAAAGAATTCAAAATTTACTGTTTGCCGTTAGTGATTTTTACTTGGGTCGGATTCCTATATTCCTTTGCCGATTATTGGCTTTTGCAGAAATTCGGTGGATCTGTTCAGCAAGGTTATTATGCCATTGGAGCCAGATTTTCAGCCATTTCACTGGTTGCAACAACCTCAATGCTCCGAGTATTTTGGAAAGAGATTGCCGAAGCCAATTCTTTTGGGAATATGGAAAGGGTTCGGCTACTCTATAATCAGGTTTCTCGAAGCCTCTATTTTGTCAGCGCTGTTATAAGCTGTCTTATGATACCGTTCACTCGTGACATTCTTGCCTTGCTTCTCGGCCCTTCATATCAAGATGCATGGCTGCCTTTAGGCCTTATGCTTCTTTATCCTATGCATCAAGCACTGGGCCAGATTAACGGAACTATGCTTTATTCCATGGGAAAGACACATGCAAGAAGTACTGCTGGTTTAATTAATATGGCTATAAGTATTCCAACAGTATATATCCTTTTAGCTCCAAAGTCTGCGATGATACCTGGTCTTCAACTTGGAGCGGTAGGCTTAGCATTAAAAATGGTAGCTTGTCAATTAATTACGGTAAACCTAATGGCTTTTTTTGTCGCTAGATATATAAAAGCAGCTTTTAATTGGACTCATCAAATTAATGTCTTGCTCCTGTTACTGCCAATTGGGTTTTTAAGCAAATTTTTTTCTAAGGGCATACTTTCTCTGGCATCTTTTGATGGATATATAATTTTGGTAATGGCTATTTCAGGTATTTTTTATCTTGTAATTGTAAGCTTTTTGGTATGTTATTTCCCCGCAATTGCGGGCCTGAACAGGGATCAGATCAACCATGGTTTTTCCTGGCTTAGAGCGCGAATTAATCCGGCCTGATGGCTATATAAGGATAAAATGTTTCTAATAACAACCGCTGACCAACGTTTCTGGAAAACGGAAGAGAAAATTCTTTTTTTGGGGGAATGGTGCAAACTTTTCTCGCAAAAATCTGTTTGGGAAAAACTCTCTTACAAGGTTCAGCCATACCACTGGGACAACCGCCAAAAATTATATCATGATTATCTTTATCTGGATAAGTTGTATGAGCAAACTCTTTTCCGGATGAAAGATATCTTGAATAAGATACATGGCGTAGATCATTCACTGCGATATTGGAGAATCATTATAGGGCCGTGGTTGTTTTATTTCATCCAGATACTTTATGATCGCTATCTGTCCATTATGACGGCTGTAGCGTCAAGGAAGGTTACTAATACTTTGATTGGAAGATATGAAAGGAGAAAGTGGCTTCCACTGGACTTCCCCTGTTATTTAAATTGGTTTGTCAATGACGATTATAACCACTATATCTATGACCGGATAATTGAATTTACGGATAAACTGCCGTTTGAAACTATTGATGTTAAGGACGAGAATAACATAGAGGAACAGGTTGGTCGTATAAAGTCGCCCTATTCTCCAAAAAATGTTTTTAAAAAAATTATTGGGCTTTATGAAAAACTTATTCCTGATCGTTTAAATCAAATTCTCCTTATAACCAGTTATTTGAGCACCTTAGATACGATTAAGCTACAGCTTTCATTGAAGCAGCTACCGTATCTGTCTCCGCCTGACGTTACAAGTCCGAGGGCAGACATTGATCTGGGAGTAAGGGATGAGTTGCTTTCTGAATTATTCAATAGAGAGTGTAAGGAGTTCGAACAATTACTTGGCGTGATGATTGCCGAGCAAATTCCTTTAATTTATTTGGAGGGTTATGCTCAAATGGCCGAGCGTTCACTAAGAGCTTATCCCCATAAGCCCAGGGTTATATTTACTGCTAATGCTCATTCCTCCAATGAAGCCTTTAAATTTTGGGCTGCTTATTGTGTTGATCGAGGCGCAAAACTTTTGGGAACTCAACATGGCGGGCATTATGGCACAGGTCTATGGTTATCCACGGAGGAGCACGAAATCAAGATTGATGACTTTTATTATACATGGGGATGGGAGTCCGATGTTTATAAAAATACAAGACATCTTGCGGCGGCCAAGCTTAACAAGGTAAAGAGTGTTGGGCCCAAAAAGGATGGTAGAATATTGTTGGTATTATCAACTATGCCTCGTTATTCGTACCATCTGTATAGTGTGCCCATTGCCGCAACAGGCACCATGGCATATTTTGACGAGCAATATAAATTTGTCGGAGCACTTCTGAAAGATAATCAAAAACGACTGCTTGTTCGTTTGTATCAACAAGATTTAGGCTGGAGCCAGAAAGAGCGCTGGGGGGGTAAATTCCCGGAAGTAGAATGCTATATGGGGAATAAGTCAATGCTTGACCAGCTCAAAGAGAGCCGTTTATTTATCGGAACATATAATGCCACAACTTATCTGGAAACATTTGCCGCTAATTTCCCGACGATTATTTTCTGGAATCCCAGTCAGTGGGAGCTGCGGGCAGCAGCGCAACCATATTTTGATGAGTTACGTAATGCCGGTATATTTCACGATACACCGGAATCCGCTGCCGCAAAGGTTAATGAAGTCGCCCGTGATCCTGTATCGTGGTGGCAGCAACCAGAGATTCAAAGGGCAAAAGATCAATTTTGTTCCAAGTTTGCACGAACTTCAGATAACTGGTTAACCGAATGGAAAGAAATGTTTTTGAATATAACTTCAAGTTTGTAAACAAAATAAATTGGATGGGAAATCTCTCCGATAGTTCTTGCCAACTATAATTTTCTTGTGTGAGGAAAAATCAATGAAAATAGCTATCACCACATCTTCATTTGCCAAATTCAGCGATGAACCACTTCAATTGCTTAATGATAAAGGCATATCATATGTACTCAACCCCCATGGCCGCAAACTTATAAAGGAGGAGGCCATTGAATTGTTGCAGGGTTGTATTGGTGTGGCGGCAGGCACCGAACCACTATCATCAGATGTAATGGCCGCTTTACCTAAGTTAAAGGTCATTTCCCGCTGCGGGACTGGGATGGATAATGTGGATATAAAAGCGGCCGAGGAACGTGGCATAATAGTCCGTAGTACTCCCTATGGCCCCACGCTCGCCGTTGCTGAATTAGTTTTGGGCTATACCCTGGATTTAATGCGTCAGGTAACCCGCATGGATCGTGAGCTCCGTTCAGGGGTATGGAAAAAGCGCATGGGCAATACCTTGCAGGGGAAAAAACTCGGCATTGTCGGCCTTGGCCGTATTGGCAGCATGATTGCGGATATTTTCACTCCCCTTGGGGTGGAGGTAGCGTTTAGTGATCGTGTTGCTGAGTCGAAGAAATATCCCAAGAAATCATTAAAAGCCCTTTTGACTTGGGCGGATATATTGAGTCTTAATTGTACTCGCGTTGCCGGAGAGCCTTGTCTGCTCGGCGAGGAGCAATTACTTACGATGAAGCCCGGAAGCTGGCTTATTAACGCATCTCGTGATGGCCTTGTTGATGAGGACGCCTTGTATAAACTGTTACAATCAGGGCATCTGGCCGGAGCGGCTATTGATGTCTTTACCCAGGAACCCTACTCTGGTTCGTTGACGGACCTGGATAATATTATTCTTACCCCACACATTGGCTCCTATGCCAAAGAAAGTCGGATTAAAATGGAAATAGATACAATAAAGAATCTTATAGATGCGCTGGGGCTTTAGATTCATTATTAGTGGAGGGGCAAGATGGAATCTAATTTATGTAATTTATCGGCAGTTTTTTTTGATTTTGACGGGGTTTTGGCTGATTCAGTGGAGGTAAAGACAAGGGCATTTGCGAAATTATTTGAGTGCTATGGCCCGGATGTTGAGGAAAAAGTTGTTGACCATCATCGAAAAAATGGTGGGATGACCAGAATTGATAAATTTCACCATTACTACCAGAATTTTTTAAAAAAACCATTGACCGAGGTTGAATTAAAGCGCCTCTGTAACAAGTTTTCCCGTTTGGTTGTGGACGAGGTGGTATCAGCGCCGGAAATTGCCGGCGCGGGAGAATGTCTCAAGAAAATGTACGGTATTGTTAAATTGTTTGTAGTTTCGGCCACCCCTGATGACGAGATAATCGAGATTATGAAGAGGCGCTCCATAGATGTGTATTTTGAGGAGATATTGGGCTCCGCGCGCTCCAAGAGCGCTAATATAGATTATCTGCTTGAAAAATATGGCTTTTCACCTGGGCAGTGCCTCTTCTTCGGTGACGCCGAAAGCGATTACAGGGCCGCGACTGGTTTCAACGTGAAGTTCATGGGCATTGTGCCTAATGAACAAGCGCCACTACTGCAGATTGCCCCGGATATTTGCTGGGCTTGTGATTTTGAAAGGTTGGATTTGGAAAACTTATGGGATGTGGATGAGTGCATATAGGCGGGGATGAAAATAATGATAACCACTATATTAGCAAAGTTGCAAGAAGGAGCGCCTGCCATTGGCACCTGGATGCAGATCTCCAGCCCGGATGTCGCCGAAATATTGGGTGATGCCGGATATGACTGGGTGGCAGTAGACTTGGAACATGGTGGATTTGCCCGGTCAGTCCTAAAGGATATTTTTCGGGCCTTGGAACTTAAAAATACTGTGCCTTTGGCTCGCGTTGCCCAGTGTTCCCAACAAAACATAAAGGAGGCGCTTGATGCCGGAGCGCATGGCATTATCCTGCCCATGATAGAAAATAGAGCCCAGTTGGAGAAAGGCATATCATGGGCGTATTACCCGCCTGAAGGAACCAGGGGAGTAGGTTATTCAAGAGCAAATTTATTTGGTAAAAATTTTGATGAATATATCGAAAAATTCACTTCCAAGGTCTTCATTGTTGCTCAAATAGAGCATATAAACGCAGTTAAAAATTTGGATGAAATCTTGTCCGTAAATAACCTGGATGCGATTATGGTTGGTCCATATGATTTATCCGGATCAATGGGAATTACGGCACAATTTGAACATCCAGACTTTATTAGGATACTGGATGAAATTTCCCAAAAATCTCGAAAACATAAAATCCCAATGGGGCTGCATATTGTCCAACCAGACAAAATGCTTCTACAAGATAAAATAAAACAGGGTTATCAGTTTATTGCCTATGGTATTGACGCGGTTTTTTTATACAATGCTTCTGATAACCCGGGCAAAGACAGAGAATAATTATTATGAAGATAATCGTATTCGGCGGTTCCGGGTTCCTAGGCTCCCATGTTTGTGACAAACTAAGTGATGCGGGGCATGAGGTAACCAATTTTGATATGCGCCCATCTCCTTGGTTAAGGCCTGATCAGTATGAGATTGTTGGTGATATACTTAATCTTGATGAGGTTCAGAATGCAATAAATGGAGCTGATGTAGTTTTCAATTTTGCCGGAATAGCGGATATTGGTCAGGCTAACGACCGTCCTATTGACACCGTGCGCTTCAATATTCTTGGCAACACAAATATTTTGGAGGCCTGCCGTCAAGCTGCCATAAAGCGCTATGTTTTTGCCAGTTCAGTATATGTTTACAGTAAGTCCGGTGGATTTTATCGTTGCAGTAAGCAGGCCTCGGAGCTGTATATTGAGACTTATTATGAAAATTATGGCTTGGAATACACCATTTTACGTTACGGCTCCTTATACGGTTCCAGATCAGATGAACGTAATGCTATTTATCGGTTTGTTTGGCAGGCTTTCCGGGAAAACAAGATAAGCTATTTGGGTAGCCCTGAGGCGTTGCGGGAATATATTCATGTGGAAGATGCCGCACTTTGCAGCGTTGAAATTCTTAAATCAGAGTATGTTAATCGCAATATTATACTGACTGGCCATCAACCTATGAAGGTAGGAAATGTTTTGAAAATGATCGCCGAAATGATAGGAAATGATATTGAGTTCGAGTTTGAACACGGCAACAAGAGCGCTCATTATGAAATTACCCCCTATTCTTTCAGCCCCATGATTGGCAAAAAACTTGCGCCTCCGCTTCATGTGGATTTGGGGCAGGGGGTATTAAAAGTCATTGAGGAGATACACCAGAAGTTGCACCCGGAACTGCATGATTTGAATGGCGTGCTTGTTAATGAAAAAAAGTAGGAAGGAGAACCCTTGATGAACATTATTGCCGTTATTCCAGCCCGTATGGGCAGCACCAGGTTTCCTGGCAAGCCCATGGCCTTAATTCATGGTATCCCCATGATTGGGCATGTATATCAACGAACAAAGATGTGTGAGCAGGTGTCAGAAACCTATGTTGCTACATGTGATGCTGAAATCTTTAATTATATTACCAGTATTGGCGGCAATGCGGTTATGACTGCCAATACCCATGAACGTTGTACTGACCGCACCGCTGAGGCCATGCTCAAGATTGAGGAGGAAACGGGTAAAAAAATCGATATTGTGGTTATGGTGCAGGGGGATGAGCCAATGGTAACTCCAGAGATGATAAAACAGTCGATAACACCAATTTTGCAGGATTCATCAATTAACGCTGTTAACCTCATGGCTCGGATGAAAACAATTGCGGAATTTGAAGACCCAAATGAGGTCAAAGTTGTTGTGGGGTTGGATGGTAATGCTCTGTATTTTTCAAGAGAGCCTGTTCCTTCCCGCAAAAAAGGAGTGACGGATGTCCCCATGCTTAAACAAGTCTGCATTATTCCGTTTCGCAGGGATTATCTTTTAAAATTTAATTCCATGCCTGAAACACCCCTTGAGCGTATTGAATCGGTAGATATGATGCGAATCTTGGAAAACGGAGAACAGGTACACATGGCTATGACAGATGCCGAAACCTTGAGTGTGGACACCCCTGAAGATTTGGTAAAGGTACAAGATTATATGGATAAAGATGAATTGATGAAACAATATTGTTGGAGAGGACTTCGTGATGTTAAAAGCATTTGCTAAAGCTGTATTTGCACCTAGTATTTTAAATAAATTGAAAAAATATTATGAGAGTGTCCAAGTAGCTTCTTTAACAAAGTCCGTGCAAGAACAGAAAATGCAGGATATTTATGCCAGATTATCGAAAATTGTTCCAGATATAACTGCACAATATAGCACTTTTGAAATCAATACCCCATATCTTGAAAAAAAGGTCAGGGCTCAGCATTCGTTCCAGATTTCACTTGTTGCGAAGGCGCTTGATATTCTTGATTTGGCATTGCAAGAAGACGTAACTATTGTAGATATTGGTGACTCTTCAGGCACACATATTCAATATTTACAGGGGATGTTTGGAGAATTTAACGCGTTGAGTGTAAATTTGGATGAAAAAGCGATAAAAAAAATTAAAAATAAAGGACTCAAAGCAATTTGTTCTCGTGCAGAAGATTTAGACGAACATGATGTTCAGGCAGATCTTTTTTTGTCGTTTGAAATGCTTGAGCATCTATCCAATCCGATAGAGTTTCTGCACAGTCTATCAGAAAATACATCTTGCAAAGGATTTGTGGTGACCGTTCCTTATCTTGCACAAAGCAGAGTCGGTTTGCACCATATTAGACAAAAAAGCAGGAAGGACATTTTTGCAGAAAACACACATATCTTTGAGTTGTCTCCTGATGATTGGAGGTTGATTTTTCAACATTCTGGATGGACTGTAGAGTACGATCAGGTTTATTTGCAATACCCTAAACGTAGTTGGTTGAGAGCAACAAAGAGTTTTTGGAGAAAAAATGATTTCGAAGGGTTTTATGGGGCTATTATTACAAGAAATAGTACATATAGCGAATTATATAAAAGTTGGTGAGTATGTGATTGAGAAATAATCAAAGGGAAAAGATGTGAAAGAAGAAGAAATTAGACCGAAAAAAAATCAACATTATTTGGAGTTGAGTCAGCAAGATGCCCGAAAGTTTAATGCAAGTAATTTTAAGAAAGTTTCCTGCCCTGGCTGTGGAGGGAATAACTCAGAAGATCGCTTTGAAA
>CAYREN010000147.1:0-10435 GCA_964423255.1 uncultured Roseivirgaceae bacterium
TTACATAACACAAATTTATTCATACACCTGTTTAACATTTAGGTAAAAGCTCCAATTCGGGGCTTTTACTTTTTTGTGCCATTTGGAAATCCCGTAATATTTTTTTCAACAAATTAGATGCATATTTTACCAATCACCTATCATCTATTACATATTCCGGCGTAGGGACAATACCCACACTTTTTATTGTCATCGGTTTGATCAAATGCCACATCAGGGTTATAAATCTCTTCTAATAGCTTAGATAATTCTATCTCAAACGCGCTCATTTGTCCCTTTAGATCCTTAACAATGTCATATGTATTACCATTTTTTTGTCTAATTAATGGAGAGAAGCTTTCATTAAATAATTCGCGAATATTAAATAGTCCCGCTTGAATCGGGGAAGAAGGATTTGCATTTGGCGATGAGCTATATAAAAGGCCATAGAAGAATGTTTGAAAAACAGCTTTATTTCTCGATTTATTATTCCGGTCAAACAGAGATTCAATATCTGTAAAATTGTTTTTATCTTGACCAGTTTTATAATCAACAATTCGAATAACACCTTCTTTTTGTTCTATCCTGTCAAGAATTCCTTTCATTCCAACCAGAGTAGATTTGCCATTGATTTGAATTTCTGAATAAAGAACAAAACCTTTACGTTCATCGGCCTCCAGGCCAAGAATTTCAAAAGGTGTTCGCTTATTGTCAAAATCCAGCACCTTTAAAACCATTTTCTTAATAATTTCTTTTGCTAAAATATTATGCCCTTCGAATGTGAATATTTTCTCCTCTGATCCGAAATTTTTTATAAATGCTTCATTAATTTTTGCATCAACTCTTTTTTTCAAAATTGATATGTCTTCTTCAGAAACAGTTCTTTTCCCATCAATGTCAAACGGTTTATAGAGTTGCTCTAATATTTCATGTAGTAAGTTTCCAAAAACCCGGGGATCAACTTTTTCCAAAACGTCATCATGCTCCTTAAGACCAAGGATATATCTGAAATAAAACCTCAACCGGCAATCGAGATATGAGTTTAGTGCTGAAGGCGTAAATTTATTTTTAAAATCCTTTTTTGATGTATAAGCCGCTAAACTCTCAAGAACTGATTCGGTTTTATTAATTGTAATAATATGAGGGTCTTCAACATAGGCATTTGTAGATAGTGTCTTAAATGAAATATCCAGGTTTGTTTCATGTTGGAGTTGTCGGATAAATCTACTAACCTCTCCTGATTTGCCCGTTTCTTCAGTAGAATTAAAAATAAAATAAATATTTTTCGCCCGTTGCACCAATCGGTAAAAAATATACGCATACATGGCATCCTGGTGATCTGTAACTGGCAGATTAAATACTTTTCTAATGCTATATGGAATAAATGATGTGTTCTTTGCCGCAGGAGGAATCAGGCTTTCATTCATGGATAGCACAATCAGGTTGTCAAAATCAAGATTTCTCGTTTCCAGAATTCCCATCACCTGCAAGCCGAGCAAGGGCTCCCCCTCAAAAGGCAATCGTTCGCCTTGCACCAATTGCTTGAAAAGTTTTTGGAATGCAATCTTTGATATTTCTATTTGATTGTGAAGGATAAAATCATTGAGCTTGTTGACCAATTTATAAAAATGAAATAAAAATTCCTTTTCAATTTCATCGTCGTTCTGTTGGGCCAAAAGTCCGATAATATCCAAAATATATTCTGATAGCCCTGTTGTTGGTTCTTTGATTATTGTCCTTACCAGATCATGCTCAACATTGAATAGTTTCTTCGAAACCCAGATTATATTTTTTTTAATTATGTTATTAGAGATTTCAATAATTGAATTATCACATGCCTTTGCAAGTAGAGGGTGTCTTAAAATCGTTAGCAATGGCCTGAAATGAAATGCATTTTTATTTTCAGATTTTATTTGCAAGTTGATCAGCGCATCTAAAAAACCAAAAATAGTCGATGAAGATAACGGGTATCCCATGGTGATATTTAGCAATTCAATATCTTCTGGAAGAGCATGCAACAGCGGAAATAGCAATTCGTTATTTGGTAATACTACTGCTGTTTTCTCATCTAAATTTGTTTGTGAGCCCAGAGATTTTAAAATATCTGATGCATGCTGGGCCTGACCAACATCTGAGGCCACGCTGATCACCTCTATTTTTTTTTCACCTGTAGCAAAAGAATTTCCATAAGATTCACGAAAGCTATTTCTCAATATGGAATTGCCGTATTTCATTTCCCTCAGGAATTTACCACCCTCTTGCTTATTATCTTTCAGGTAATGATCATCAGCATCCCAAACTACCATTCCTTTCCCTTCTTTCACAAACCATGAAATTATCTTTTCTTCACTTTTCGAAAGGGCATTGAAACCTGCAAAAATGACATTTTTATATTTTTTACCAGCCTGCTTTGTCTCAGAGGATAGGTGGCCAGTTAGAGAAATATCTCCACTTTCAAGGTTTTCTGATACCTCACGATAAATCATTCCATTGTAAGCAATTCCTATTTCATATAGCCTTGATTTGAATTGAGAATATGTTTGAAACAAATTGTCCCAAATCCCCAGGAATCCTTTCTGGTGTGAGGAAAGCTTTTCTCCAAAACTTTCCCAAAACTCCATGATGATGTTTTTCTGTTCTTCCTGCAAATAGTCCAGGTTATTTTCTAAGTTTTTTACATGGATCAAATTTTTAAAAAGCAATTCTGGATCTACTAAAAATTTATCAAGCTCGTCAAAATCCTGAAGCATGATATTTCCCCAATAGAAAAATTTATCAAAATTTTCATCTGATTTATTGAGCTTTTTAAAAACCTTATATAATTCGAAAATGAGGTCAAGTTTATCTGCTGATTGAAGATTTGAAAGGCTTTTAATAAAATCTTCAATGCTTATTATTTCTGGTGACCAGATTGGCGAGGTTATTTTCTCAGATAGGTATTTCTGAAAAAAAAGACCTGCCCTGCGATTTGGGAAAACTATAGTGACAGCATCAGTTTCAGTTGCATACTTGCGCAATACTATCTCTACAACTTCTTCCAAAAATCTCATTTCAAGCTACTTTTATAATTTTATCTAAACTTATATATAGCAGATATGCCTCAACATTGCTATATCCCATTTCGCCTAATAATGCCCTGTACTCCAAGATTTGACTATTGTCCATTGGTTTTGTATTGCCGGTTTTAAAGTCTATGATTATAGCATTTTTCCCATTTAGCAGCACCCTGTCTGGGCGCTTTGGTCGAGCATTTTTTACGATGATTTGGATTTCTGTTTTCACTTCCCAATTTGTATTGAACCATCCTTGAATTTGCGGGTTAGCAAAGATTTTGTTGAGTTGATCTTTCAAGGTTTGGCGTTCATGGGAAGATAGCTGTCCATCTCGATAAAGATTTTCTACAGATGAATCTGCTTCAGTTTCATTTTGTATTGATGCCAATATTTCATGTACCAAAATCCCGTAATTGATTTTGGCTTTTAGCTCAGATCCCTCTGGTCCAAAAAGTAAACTTCCTTTTTTTCGAATAGCAATTTTCTGTCTCCAATCTGAAGTACGGTATTTTGGTGTACTGGCTTTTTGGGCAGATGAGACCTTTTGAAAATTATTCTCCAGCGCACCGATAGCGTATTTTTTCACATCATCTTGCTCGTTCATTGAAAACGATGATCCGTCACCTTCTGATTCCTGGATTATTTTATTCATAAAATTAATGATCAGATCACCGGCATTTTTCAATTCTTTAGACGGAGGAGGGCAATTGATCAGCAGAAACTCTTCAGCTCGAGTAAGTGCCACATAAAGTAAATTAAGATTGTCGATGTAGGCTTTGATCATCTCCTCAAAATAATCGCGAGCAAAGAGACTGTCCTTTAGCCTGCTGCTATATTTTACTGGTAAATATCCAATGTCATTAAAAGGTTTATGATCTGTTTTGCACCACAGAAAGTTATTTTTTCTCGAATCAAGATCAAGCATCCAATCGCAAAAAGGAACTAAAACAGCCTTAAATTCCAGGCCTTTGGATTTATGAATTGTCATTACTCTTATCGCATTGACAGCCTCTGGAAATTGGATAGATTTACGCTTACCTTTATCGTCCCACCAAAGGAGAAAATCATTCACATCTTTGCTGTCATTGGAAAAATACTCAAGAATTATATCCTGAAAAGCTTGCAAATATCCTTTGTTTTTGGCGTGACCTAAATTAAAAATTTGAATAGTGCGCTCTACCAATTCATAAACCGGCAACCTGACCAATAACTCCGCTTCTTCTAAAAATGCTTTTGGAAGTTTTTCTTTTTCAAGAATATATTGGAGATCATGTTGGATATAATTGGTGTTTTTACCATTATTCAATTGATCGTAATTAAAACAAATCTCTGCCAATGAGATGTTGTCATCGGAATTCAATCCATATTTTATTGTATTGATTAAAAGCCGTATTACTGTAGAATTTCCAAGAAGGAGAGATTCACTTGAGATGGCGTCATAGGAATATCCATCTCTGGCGTCTGAGGAATTTTTATAAATTATCAGCCTTTCCATAATCTGTTTACCTTCCTTGCTATTCCTAACCAAAATGGCGATATCCCTTGCCTCAAATCCAGCATCCTGAAGTTGTTCTATTTCTATAGGCAATACTTTAAGAACATTTTCTTTCCAGGGTTCTGTAGCAGCAGAATTTTTTTTATAAACATTTATAACGATATTCCCTTTTGAAGGCTCAAGGTTTTTTCCAGCAATTTTTTGGGTTACATCTTCATAAAGTTGTTTAACATCCGAAGACATGGATTTCAACATATCTTTTTCTTTTTCAAGTAATGCCGAGCCCTCAATTTTCACTTTTATATCATCATCAATAAGATTGGGGAAATAGTTGAATGCTTTATTGTTAAATTCTACAATTTTTCTTGCGCTACGCCAGTTGGTATTCAAATGTTTATCTGCCGGATTATACAAACTAAGGTCTTGATTTACCTTGTGCAAAATTAAATTCCAATCTCCACCGCGCCATCTGTAAATTGATTGCTTACCATCACCTACCAATAAACTTTTGTTATCCTGTGAAAGTCCATTTTCAACCAGCGGCCTAAAATTTTTCCACTGAAATTCTGAAGTATCCTGAAACTCATCAATTAAAAAATGCTGGTACCATGTTCCAGTTTTTTCATAAATAAATGGTGCTTCGTTGTCTGCAATAATTTCTGATAGAAATACCGGGATATCAGATATGAGCATGACGTCATTTTCGTGGCGGTATTTTTTTAGTTTTTTTGTGATCTGAGAGAGAATTCCGAGGACATAAAAATTCTTGAGCACCTCTATTGTAGTGGTGTATTCTTGAGTGTGCTGGTGATAGTGCTCAACAATACTTATTGTAATTTCCTGCAGGCCAGCTTCGACAACCTTTTGAATTTCAGTTTTTATGGGGGAGGTTTTAGCACTCCATTTATCAGGGTTTTCACAAACTCCAAGAACCAACTTTTTAGGATCAAAATCTTTTTTATTAATAATCCTATTGAAATATCCAGCAGGGCCCCTGGCTTTGCCTGAAAAATCTTCTACCTCTAGTCCATGGTATTTTATCAATTCTAAGGCAGAGATAGCCTTGCTTTTCATGAAGCTTTCAAAGTCAATTTTAATTATCCTTATTTGCTCAAGAAAACTTCTAAATAATTTTCTATCGATTTTTTGAAGATCTTTTTCGATTGGTCTGAAAAATTCCTTGAAAACATCGGAGGCTAAAGGCTCGATTTGCCTGTAAATATTCCAAGATTTATTTTCTTCGATCTTAGAAAATGAAAAGCCCACCAGCCAATCGGTGAGTTCTTTGTCTTCTTCCAGTTCATCTATGATCTGGTCAATGATTTCAAGCTTTACCTTATCCTGATCAAGCTCAACTTTAAAATTCCCCATAAGGCCCAATTCTTTAGCAAAGGACTTTACAATCTTTTGAAAAAATGCATCAATTGTATTGATAGAAAAATTTGAATATTGATGGAGTATTTTTCCCAACACAATTTGGGCATTATTGGAAATAGTATCGGTTGGGAGTTTTGCGATTTCTTTAACCTGGGTTAATAATTCCTCATCATCATTATTTGCCAATTTGATTAAAAATGAGAGAATACGCTCTTTCATTTCTTTGGTTGCCTTGTTGGTAAAAGTAACTGCCAGAATTTTATTAAATAGGTTTGGATTGTCAACTGCCAAGGCAACAAACTCAAGGGCAAGCTGATGTGTTTTGCCAGAGCCGGCAGATGAGCGGTAGATAGCGAAAGTTTCATTTGGCATTGAACTCAAAAAAATCTATTTTGTTGTGAAAAGGAATTATTAATAAATTGTTAAATCATAGGATAAAACAAAACAGAAATATAAATTCCGTTAAAATGTATAACATAAACGCATTTATTGTGTTTCATTATGATTACCGTAACAAAATTAGGTTTTATAATAATTAAAAAAGCATTTATAAATTAACATCAGTCATTTTTTTAAAGACAATTTAATTCGATCTTATGACAAAAATAAAAAACCTTAAAACTATACTTTATAACAAGTGCACAGAATACGCAAATCAAAGAATTGAAAATGCACGTGTTGCCATGGAATCTGCCAAGGAAGCGGCTGAAGAAGAGGCTAAAAGCAGTGCTGGGGATAAGTACACTACCGACCGGGCAATGATGCAACGAGAGCAGGAAAAACATGCATTTCAGCTTGCTGAAGCTATGAAGTTGGCCAATACTATGAATTTATTGAGGATTGATAATCAAACAGATCAAGTGTCGTTGGGTAGCATAGTTTTTACTTCTGCAGCAATTTATTTTATAGCTATAAGTCTCGGGAAATTAACTATTGAAGGGCAGGATATTTTTGTGATTTCTGCCGTCTCTCCAGTTGGTCATCAACTTATTGGGAAAAAACGAAATGAGACTATAGATTTTAATGGAAGAAAAATTACCATAAAAGATATAGGATAAAAATATTCAATCGAGCATCGCTTTGATAATCCTGTCTTTCCCATTTATATCCTGAACCAATTTTATATTAGCATATTTTTCTGATTCAAGAAGTTGTGAAATATCAGGTCCATATTTCTCATTGATCTCAAAATATAGCTTTCCTCCAGGACTGAGTGAGTTTTTTGCTAATGAGATAATCCGTTTATAAAAAAGTAATGGATCGCTATTGGGCACAAACAATGCCTTGTGAGGTTCATGTTTTAAAACATTGTAGAACATGAGCTTCTTTTCATTTTCAGTAACATAGGGAGGGTTGCTCGCAATGATGTCATACTTTTCAGGTAATGCATCCAGTTTATGGATGTCAGCTAAAATTGATTTTAGTTTTCCACCAAGCCTCTGCGCATTTGCTATCGAAACGTTTAGCGCCCCTTTATCAATTTCCAATGCTGTTACCCTAGCTTGTTTAAGTTCCAAAGAAAGTGTAATGCCAATACAGCCACTCCCGGAACCAATATCAAGAATATTGAGATTGGACCTTTTATTGTCAATAAGAATTTCATTGATCAGTTCGGCAGTCTCCTGACGGGGAATTAGCACACTGGGATTTACAATAAAATCCCTTCCGTAAAAATGTGCCTTGCCCAAAACATACTGAATTGGGTGATAATCCATAATTAACTCAACCTTTTCTTCAAGCATTTTCTCCTCCTTATAATCAATAGAAACAAGTTCGTCAATCATTATTTTTTCAAAAGAGATATTTAGCAAATCATCCAGTAGCATTTTTGCCAATTGCTCGCTTTCTCGATCTCCATATATTTTGGAGAGTTTAATAACTATATTATTATAAAGTAATTTTGAAGATTTTTTAGTATCGGTATTCATTAGCAATTATGGCAAATAGAATATCCATAAAATTAATGAAAAACCATGCTATGGAAAATTTTTTGAATACGGAAATCGAATTACTTTTGTTCAAAAACGTATAGTGACCACCGACGAGAAATATATGCACAGAGCCATGGAGTTGGCTCGATTGGGTTTTGGGAATGTTAGCCCCAATCCAATGGTAGGGTGTGTAATTGTTTGTAAAGACAAAATCATTGGAGAAGGATATCACCAGAGTTTTGGAGGACCACATGCAGAGGTAGGTGCAGTGGAAGAGGTAAAAGACAAAAAAATGCTCGCTGAAAGCACGGTTTATGTCACATTAGAACCATGTGCTCATTTTGGCAAAACCCCTCCTTGCGCCAGTCTTTTAATACAAAACCATGTGAAGAAAGTGGTTATTGCCAATATTGATCCAAACCCGCTCGTTGCAGGGAAGGGGGTTGAAATTTTAAAGGAGGCAGAGATTGAAGTAAAAACAGGAATTTTAGAAGATGATGGCAAAGATCTGAACAAACGGTTCTTTACATCATTTAACAAAAAAAGGCCTTTTGTGATTTTGAAATGGGCAGAAACCGCAGATCGCTTTATTGCACGAACAAACTTTGACTCCAAATGGATTTCTAATAAGTTTTCCAGGAAATTGGTTCACAAGTGGCGGGCCGAGGAAGATGCGATTCTTGTGGGAAAAAATACAGCAAAATACGACAATCCCACCTTGAATGTGCGTGACTGGAAGGGGAGTGATCCGCTGAGGATTGTTATCGATCATCATCTTGCCTTGGGCGCAAATCTTAATTTATTCAGTAGAAAAATTCCAACAATTTGCTATAATCTGAAAAAATCTCAGACCGATGATGAGGCGCTGAGGTTTGTGAAACTCGAAAAGGTCTCTTTTATCCATGACTTGCTGGATGATTTACAGCATAAAAATATTCAGTCGATCATGATAGAAGGGGGCGCAAAAACCATCCAAAGTTTTATTGATGCCGGTCTTTGGGATGAGGCACGTGTTTTTCAATCTTCAACTTGCTTTGGCGATGGCATACCCTCACCTCAATTGAAAAGTGCAGCCTTTGATGGGAAAGAAGATATTATGGGGGATACGCTGACTTATTTTAAAAAGAGGTAAACTATAAAATGTCCAAGAGTTATAACTATTGGACGGAGTAGCAGCTAAAAATTATAACTTTTGGAAGATTGTCAACTAAAAAAACCTGAAATTTTAAAATTTGTAAAATTGGATCTATTTGCTTTTACCATTTTTTTCCAAAGCCATTTGTGGGTTTTTAACAATTAAGGTCATGATAGTTAACACAAGAAAAAGCAATAAAGATATGATCTCAGCTAAACTATAGTTTCCCATCTGGCTTAATGACAAGCTAAAAAGCATAGGACCAAGAGCACTACCAAATACGATAATTGTCATGCTAAATCCATTGATTGCACCAAGATTGCTTTTACCAAACAATCTCGGCCAGGCAACAATGGAGATTACTCCAAATAATCCTGACATAACACCCATACCAACAATAATGGCATGCAAGGCAAATTCATGTTGGCCCAGAAAAATCAGACCTACAAGTGATAATATTGAAGCCAAACCTTTGCAGAATAGCAAGAGACGTATTTTTACATAATCACTTATCCATCCAAAAATAATGCTTGTTACTACAGAGATCAAAGCTATAGGTTGAAAAATAGCAACAGCCTCACTGCGAAGAAATCCGTCATGCTCAAAAACGGATACCACATGAAAAGTGAATCCGGTGATGTACATTGCCTGCATACTAAGCAGGAGTGTAATGATCCAGAAGATTAATTTTTTTCGCACTTCCAATAAAGAAAATTCCTTTGTCACAGGAAATCGCAGCTTTTGTACATTTTTAGTTATAGTTCCACCATCAGGACTGAGGCCAACATCCTGTGGGTTGTTCCTGAAAAATACCACAACAACTACAGGAAATAACAATGCAGTAATTATTCCTAATAATAGCCAGGCACCGTTCCAATTGTATTTCTGAATGAGCGACTCAAAAAAAAGCGGAGCTGCAGAAAATCCCAATGCAGTAAATGCACTGCTGAAGCTGGTGGCAAACCCTCGTCTGGCATCGAACCATTTCATCATCATTGTTCTGGATGCCAATGTGAGCACGCCCTGTCCAAAAAATCGAATCAGCGAAAAACCTACTATCATCAAGAAGACCACAGGAATAATTTGGCCGGTAATATTTAACCATTGCGCTATTTTGTCAACCTTACTTAATAGAATCAGGGAAAGCCCAAGGGCAATTGATCCTACCCCGGCAATCATACGTACCCCATATGAATCGTATAACTTCCCGGCTTTTGTAAGCAATAATGAACTGAGTACCGTGCCGATCATATATGCTAAACTTAATTGATCTCTGTTTATGGATAGCACCTCAATCAAACTATCGGTAAATGTAGAAACCCCAATTGTCTGCCCTGGAATGCTCATTAATATGCCGAACGTACCCATCAGGATAATTACCCATCCGTAAAAAAATGGCCATCGCGAGGGATCAAAAGGTTTCTTGGAATATTCAATTGCATTCATGGTTGCAAGAATCGTTTAT
>CAYREN010000148.1:0-10411 GCA_964423255.1 uncultured Roseivirgaceae bacterium
ATTCTGACTTATTAGTCCCTATAGCTGTTATTTTATATTGATAGGTGTTGTTTTCAACTACACTGGAATCATTGAAAAACGTAGTATTTGCTGGTAGGATTGCAAACCTTACAAATTCTGGAAAATAACTGTCTGCTCGTTCTACGATATATCCGAGTTCATCCTCACTGTCATTCCAGTAAATATTAATTAAATCTGTACTCAATGCTTGACTGGTAAAATTTTCAGGTGCGTCCGGATTGTGATCACGGTCTGTTATCCATAAATACATGGAAGCTGTATTGCTCAGTGAAACTACCGTATCATTTTTATCAGTTGCCGTGTAAACTGCCTTGTAGGGTTTGGATCGAACATTTGCAGATAATGGAGTAAAACTGATTATTTCTTCAATCGGCCCAGGAAAAAATTCCAGACCATTGTCTGGTGGAATATCCATCAATTTGAAAAAATCTCCATACAGATTTACACGTACTGAGTCTCCATCAGGGTCGGAGATTATGACGGTATTAGAATAGTTATTTCCCACAATGATCGCTGTGTCTTTCAATCCCAATATATCAGGATACATATTGATCGTTTTTTGAAGATTGATGGAATAGTCGAGAGTTGAGCTACTAATTTGATAATAATCACCATCTACCTTTCTCCATTCATTCACTTTAAACGCAACCGAATATCTTCCATCAATAGCTTTTAAATTCCAAAGTAATGAGCCATTAAACGCATCAATGGATATTTTACTGATTTTACTGATTTGCATTTCATCCTTTTCATTGGGCCTCCAATAATTTACAACATGTGTATTTTCCATTTGTAGTGGAGTTGTAAAATGAAAAGAGATGGAATCATTTTCTTCATCAATGAAAGAAAAATCATGAAAATAAGTTGATCCCATTTTATTAATTGCTGGAATATTTTCAAGTTTTGGCGTTTGATTACAACCTAAGAATGGATCGATGTTAATCATCATTTCAATATACAAAGGAGTATGAATAGAGTTATCCATATTCATTATATCTAGGTTTCGGTTAAAAAACCTGACACTTATATTATAAATCCCAGGACCACCAAATGAATGATTCAAGCTAAAAATCAAGGTTTGCATTTTATTGTCAATAACAATAGAAGTATAATCACTTAATGCAATATCTTCAATAACTCCATCTCCATATTTAATTTGCATCTCACCAAATAGAATATCCGAACCAACAAATGAGTTATATGTAATTTCTATTTCATAGGCATAACTTTGACAAGAAATTGGTTTTGCTGAGATATACATTGCTTGAATTGCCATAGAATTATAGCTCAAGGACAATAAAAATAAAATGAGGGTAAGTCGTTTCATGTTGTTGGCGACAAAAAAAAATTAAATGCCCACGGATGTAGAACGCAAAAAATAGAATTGATATATACGCTTTACTTTAATTTTATGTTGGCATTTATCTTTATAACAATTAGAATTTAGTAAAAATTCCACGAATTATTTTAAACAGCAATATCAGGTAATTTCGATATTAAAAAATAGATAAAAACTGAAATTCATACAAATTGAAATGACGGATATTATTAAAAAATTCTATAACCACTATTGGCCTTAATAAAATGGTAAATGCAATACCAAATAATGATCCATACAAATGCGCATCATGATTTACATTATCTGCCATCCGTTTTCCAGAGTAATATGAATAAATAAGGTAAAAAACGCCAATGATAAATGCAGGAATACATATGGCAAAATAAAGGCAAATAGAAGAAGTTGGCTTGTATAAAATCGAGGCAAACAATATTGACGCTACACCTCCAGATGCCCCTAGCGAATTGTAGTAGCTTGAATTTTTATACTTTGAATATGTTTTAAGATTTGCTACAGCAATTCCTGCCAAATAAGTAATTAAATAATATAAGAGACCCATTTGACCAAATTGTAAAAGATAGACTCGTTCAATTACCCCACCGAAAAAAAACAGCGCAATCATATTGAAAATTAAGTGTGTGGAATTGCTATGGATAAAACCAGAACTTAATAAACGGTAGTATTGCTTTCCGTGATAGACAGTGTATGGATTAAACATCCATTTGCTTTGAATTTGAGTATTCTTCCAGCCCCTCATACTGGTCCAAACAGTAATTACAATTAATATTATGGTAATATTTAATGTCATATCAATCTTACTTTTCGCGGTTGATCAGATTTAATGTCAAATCTATCAACGGTTGCTTTTTATTTTTTTTAATATGGAGTGATTCCAATATATTAAGTCCTATATCAAAGTAATTGTTCATTTTTTTTTCAGTCAATTCTTTAATTCCCAATTTATTATAAATGTCAATTACTGACTCAACCTTTTCTTTTGGATTAAATTCAACTTTCTGAAGCCAACCTTTGAGTTCTTCCTTTTCATGATTGTTGGCAAGCTCCAATGCTTTTATTAATAGATATGTTTTTTTGTTAGAAATAATATCTCCTCCAACCTGTTTTCCAAATTTGTCACTATCTGCATATACATCTAATAGATCATCTTTTAATTGAAAACCCAAGCCAATATTAATTCCGAAGTAGAATAACTTGTCACTGATATTTTCTTCCGCCCCTCCAATAATTGCTCCAAGTTCGATAGCGAAGCCTAATAAAACTGCGGTTTTCAGCTTAATCATATCAATATATTCTGATTCCGATACAGTATCTCTCAACTCAAAGTTCATATCGTACTGCTGACCTTCACAAACCTCAGCAGCGCACTTACTAAACTTTTTTAATATTTTACTGGAATCTGCAAAATCTGATTTGAGGAAAAGATCATAAGCACGAACGAGCATTACATCTCCGGAAAGAATGGCAATATTTTCATTCCACTTTTCATGCACAGTTGGCATACCACGTCTGATTGGTGCTGCGTCCATGATATCATCATGCAACAAAGTGAAATTATGAAAAACCTCAACACCAAGTGCTGGATATATGGCTTTTTCAAATTGTTTATCAAAAATATGGCATGTCATCAATGTAAGAACAGGACGAAGTCTTTTTCCTCCAAGTGAAAGAATGTATCGTATCGGCTCGTACAATTCAACAGGGTGAATTCCAAAATCGAAATCCAGAAGTTCTTTTTCTATTAACTCAATATAGTCCTTCAAATCAAGAGTTGTAATAAGTTGTTCTATTTAGAAAAACCAATCCGAATAAATACAATAGTGTACCAGGTCGGAGTCATTTTGGGAATAATAGAAAATATAATAATTCCCAATTATCGAACGCTATTTTATCCAAGTAATTTCTGCTAAATATTTAATTGCGTATCAAGCAATTGATTATCATGCTTTTAGAGCTAATAAGTTTAGATTAAGGATAGCCTAAAAATGAGGAACAAAATAATAATGAAAAACAAATTAAATCCATCCCTCGACAAGTGAGGTAGGATTGCTTTTCAATGTTTTTTATGTTTCAATAATTATTCCCCGATTTACTCGGGTTAAAGACTATAAACATAAGAAAATAATTAAAAAAATGATTACATATTTTCAATAAAAAATGCAAACCGAAGCTCAGTACTTCGGTTTGCATTCTGAAACTTTTATTTGCTGGCAACCAAGGTCACATTTAAGGTAAAATCATCATAGATCATTTTATCGCCAAGATTGTCGAAGAATGAACCTGACCCATATTTAACTCCAAACTCTGATCTATCAATGGTCAAACTTGCAGAAATTGTTGCTTTAGATCCTGCAAAATAAACTTCAGCCGGAAAGGAAATGGATTTGGTTACTCCCTTAATTGAAATATCACCATTAACTTGATATTTATTTTTAGCCTGATGAATTACATTTGAGATAACAAATTTAGCATTTGGAAAATTCTCTACTCCAAAGAAATCATCAGATTTCAAATGTCCAATCAACTTTTCATTATACTCTGTATCTTCGAGATCTGTATTGGTAATTGATTTCATATCGATCTCAAATGATCCACCAATTAATGCGTCCCCTTCAAATTGAAGATTACCGGTGGATAAATTAATGTTCCCTGTGTGCTCTCCCGAAACTTTTTTACCCAACCATACTACTTTACTTTCATCAACATTAACGTTTAATGCTGATTTTACTCCTTTTTCTGTAAATGCACTAAATACAATAGCTACTACTGATAGTGCGATAATTAATACTTGCTTTTTCATTTTTTTTTAAAGTTTGTAGAAACCCAGCCACGAGTAAATAAAAGTCCTTTCCACCAATTGGCAAACACGTAATTGCTACGTTGGACTATCAATTCAGTCCTGGCTGATTTCATGTGTTTAAATAAATTAATTGATTAATAAATTTTTGGAATTTCTATTAGTAAAAGAGTAGCATCCTCCTGAATTTGAACAGGTAACTCTGTTAAATCCCAATAGCCGACAGCATCTCTCCTACTCAATTTTGTGCCATTAATTTTTGCTTTTCCTTCAATCAAGAATGCGTATACCCCATTATCTTTATATGTCAGCTTGTGCTCGAAGAAATTGCCAGACTTTAATTTTCCCAAAGACAATATTGCATTCTGATTAATCCAGAGACCATTACCATCTTCAGGAGAAACTATTGTAACAAGATTATTTAGCTTCATCTGTGCTGAATAGTCCTTCTGGTCATATCTGGGACTGATATCCTTTTCTTTTGGCAATATCCAAATTTGTAGAAAATTTAGTTTTTCTTCGCTGGAGAAATTATATTCAGAATGATAAATTCCAGAACCTGCTGACATAATTTGGACTTCACCAGTTTTTATTTCCTGTTCCTTCCCTGTACTGTCTTTATGAGCAAGAGACCCTGAAATTGGTATAGAAATGATCTCCATATTTTCATGTGGGTGCGAGCCAAACCCCATGCCTGGCTTTACGATGTCATCATTAAGCACACGCAACGCTCCAAAGTTCACCCTCTCTGGATTGAAGTAATTTGCAAAACTAAATGTGTGCCTAGAATCCAACCAGCCGTGATTTGATATACCCCTTGTATCGGCTCCATGAAATATCATATTCTCATTTTTAGTTTTCATTATTATTCCTTTCTTTTTTATCATTTAAAATTTGCCACGGCAATGCCATAAGTAGATTTCAATTACTCTTTTTTGGCCCTGCCTCAAAAAGACAAACCACCTTATTATCTAATAATATTTAGCTATTTTTCTCTCAGCTTATCCAACAATGCATTTAGAGTTAAAGCGTCATCTTCTTTTAAGCTTGGCATTGCACTATTCAATTTTTTAATTTGAATATTTACACCTTCCAATAATTTTATTCCTGCTTTAGTAATCGTGATGTCAACTTGCCGTCTATTATTCGGACATGTTATCCTATTTACTAACTCCGCTCTATCAAGTTTATCGATAAGTCTCGATGCATTCGATTCTTTATCAAGCATCCTTTCTTTAATTAAATTTAAACTGGAAGGATTGGGAAACTGACCCTTTAATATCCTTAATACATTAAATTGTTGACTCGATATACCAAATGGTTTCAAAACCCTGTTATGAATTGTACTAAGCCAGTTTGCCGTAAACTGAATGTTTACTATAAGTTTATGATTCTCATTTTCAAACTTTTCTTGCTTTATTTCGTCTTCGAGGCGCATTTTTATTTTCTTTATATGTATATACAACAAATGTATATACAATGTTTCAAAAAATTGAATATTTTTTTCATTTTGTTACTTTTACCTTATCCATTCTATTATTAGGGTATATTTTATTTAGAAAATTATCGACACGAACAAACACATGAGCGAGGAGGAAATCCTCAAAGAATTTGAGACGGTAAAAGATGCTGCTAAAAATCCAGCTTTATTTCAAATCATTTATGATCGATATTTTATAGTAATATTTAACTACATATTCAGAAAAATAGATGATGAAGATATCACAGCTGATCTGACTTCGCAGACTTTTCTAAAAGCTTTGAAAAACCTCAAAAAATATAGATACAAAGGCGTTCCTTTT
This sequence comes from uncultured Roseivirgaceae bacterium, assembly GCA_964423255.1. Classification (GTDB taxonomy): domain Bacteria; phylum Bacteroidota; class Bacteroidia; order Cytophagales; family Cyclobacteriaceae; genus JAAUQL01. Next base: position 5,978 of record CAYREN010000148.1, read on the forward strand.
TCAGCTTGGTTATTTCGGATAGCTTCAAACGAGGTAAACAGGCACTATTTGCAAGCCAATAAAAAGTTGGTGTTCAGTATTGATGAACAAGAGTTTGAGTATTTGATTACGCAAAACTCGGATGATGAAAACCCTCCTGATATTGACTATATCATTGAAAAAATGCATTTGATGCAAGACTCAGACATAGAAGTGCTGGAATTGCGATTTTTTGAAAGTAAGAATTTTAATGAAATTGCTTTTATACTGGAAATAAATGAAGCCAGTGCCAAAATGAGAACTTACAGGGCAATTGGAAAATTGAAAAAATTGTTAAACCTGAAGGAGAAATGACAAAATTTGATATACGGATACGCAGACAGCGGTTTACAAAAGGAAGGATTGAAAGGCATAAAGACTTTCAGAATCTTATGGGAAATTATGATAAATCCAGTAGAAAAAAGACTCGTGGTGTAATGGTACTTGTGATACTATTGATTATTATCATTGCAATACTGCTGGCATTTTTTGGTACTCCCAAAGAAGAAAACCAAAAATCAAAAACAAACCAAACGAGCTATAATAAAACACATTACGGATTTAAAACTTGACGTGCAAAAAATCAATAATAAAGGGCCCTATTTCTAATTTAAATTTTAAATATCATGGAACTAAAAAAGAATCCTAATCTGGATTATCAAAAGAAGTATGTCCTTTTTTTCAACATAGGACTGGTAATGAGTTTGCTATTTGTTATTTCTGCTTTCGAATGGAAAATTGAAAAAAGCTATTCAAGCGTAGATCTAATAGATAATCCTTACGGAGATGAAATTGTTGTTATTCCTATTACACATATCAAACCTCCTCCAAAACCCAAGATTAAGCAAATAACTTTAATAGAAATAGATAATGATACTGACGTGGAGGATATTGAGATTGACTTTGATTTGATAGAGATTGATGTAATCGAAGACATCGTTGCAAATAATGAAGAGCCACCTGAAGAAGTGGTGGAAGAAGTAAAAGACTTCGTAGAAACCATGCCGTCATTTCCAGGTGGACTGTCTGAATTTTATAAATTCGTTAGAAAAAATCTAAAATATCCTGCCCAAGCCAGAAGATTGCAGATTGAAGGAAAAGTTTTTGTACACTTCGTGGTAGATAAAAATGGAAGATTAAGCGATATAAAAATAGTGAAAGGAATCGGTATTGGATGTGATAAGGAAGTACTTAGAATAATCAATATATCTCCGAAATGGAATCCCGGGAAGCAAGGAGGACTTCCTGTAAAAGTGAGCATGATGATGCCCATCACATTCAGGTTACAATAGTAAAACAGGGTTGAGTGATCAACCCTGTTATTATATGTTCAATATTTGGTACAAAATAAATACCTTTCCCAACCCAATGGATTTTCTTCTTTGAATTCCATGTGCATTAGGGCGACATATTATCCTACTTGGATATTAGCAATTCTCTCATTCTTGAGATATTTCAAAGAAATACAGTACATCAATTATATTCCGATATGATAGAAGTCCATGATTATTTATGTTTTAGTGATTATATTTATTGCGCATGATATAACTTTAAATTCGAATAGAATAAAGATCACTGCTGACCATTAATAAATAATGGAAATTTTTCCCAATAGAATTCCAGATTAGATATTAATACAGATGTCAAATAATAATTCTTTTTCTTTCAGTTTTCTTAATCAAATAAAAATTGATTCTACGAGAAGTATTGTTATGATATTTTCCATACTAATATTAACGGTTTCAGTTTTAATTTTTTATTTGATAAGCAGCCATCAATCTAAAAAAATAGAGAGCATGCTGTTACAATCAAATATTTATGCAAACACAGCATCGTTATTATATCAAATCGAAAATGAAACTCAAAACTCGCTTAATAATGGTTTGATTTATAGTATTTCTAAAAGCGAAATTGAACGTTTTCAAACAGCTTATTCATTGAAATCCTCAAAGGAATTATACGAAGAATTAAATAAAACTATTTCTTCATTTGAGCACGACGCATTTCTTACCGAAAAATTGAATAGTCTAGGTAAAATATTATCTATTTACAATCAAAAGATTGCTAAGTTAATTAATACTGATAATCAGTTACAAGATATCATCAATCAGATTAACCAAAACACTGATTCAATCCAGGAAAAATATTCGCTTGATATTTCTTCTATTGAAACGGAGGCACTTGAGACCAAGACGCTTAGAAATGATTATGAAAGTATCCAGTATCAACTTTCAACAATTAATAATCATTTATATACCATTAAATCAAAACAACTTAATGAAATCAAATCCGATTCTCCAATAGAAATCTATTTAATATTCTCGACAATTATAGTATTGCTGTTGACTACTTTGCGATATTTTATTATTAGAAATCAAGGGCAATCAGTCACTGAATTGGGAAATTCGCTTTCACTAATAGCAAAAGGAGAATTACCTGAAAAAGAAATTATCAGTAAAGGTGAAATGGGTAAAATTGTAGAAACGAGTAATAACCTTGTAAATTATCTTGATGATGCCAGTCAATTTGCAATTAATATTGGTGATGGAAATTTCGACTATGAGTTCAAGCCAAAAAGCAATAAGGATACTCTTGGCAATTCTTTGATAGAAATGAGAAACCGGCTTCAGGAAGTTGAAGTTGGAGACAAAATAAGAAACTGGATTAATGAAGGACAAGCGAAATTTAGTGATATACTCAGACAGCACAACGATAACATCGAAAGTTTAAGTTCTCATCTTTTAGCCTATCTGATTGAATTTATGCAAGCAAGTCAGGGCGCATTATTTATATTGAAAAAGGAAAATGATAAAGATTATCTGGAGCTTCTATCTTCGTATGCGTACAAAAGAAGAAAATTTGCAGAGCAAAAATTTGAACCTGATGAAAGTCTTGCAGGAAGGGCATTTTTAGAAGGAAAGACGATTTACATAACTGATATTAAAACCAATCATTACAATATTCAAACTGGGCTTGGAGAATCGAAACCATCAAGCATACTCATTGTACCATTAAAAGATGAAGAGAAAATTGAAGGTATTCTTGAAATTGCTTCTCTCAAAGAATTTGAAAAACATCAAATAAAGTTTATCGAATCGATAGGCAAAAATATTGCTTCTTCTCTCATTTCAGGGAAATCAAATCAAATCACTAATAAATTACTCTTAGAAACCCAGGAAAAGGCTGAAGAGATGAAGGCCCAAGAAGAAGAATTGAGGCAAAATATGGAAGAACTTGCTGCATCCCAAGAGCAGATAGAAAGACGAAATAAGGAAATGGAAGATATTCAAAAAGAAATGGCCGAGGAAAAATATTTACTCAATGCCTTGCTTGACGGAACTCAAGATCATATCTATTTCAAAGACCAGGAGAGTAAATTTATTAGGGTAAGCAAATCTATGGTCAAGTTATTTGAAAAAGAAAGCGATAGCGAAATCATCGGCAAATCTGACTTTGATTTCAATTTTGCGGAACATGCAAAAGTTGCCTATGAAGATGAACAGAAAATTATCAGTACAGAAAAACCATTGGTCGATGCAGTGGAAAAGGAAGTGTGGGACGATGGACATCTTACCTGGGTGTCAACAACAAAAAATCCTTTACGTGATTTAGATGGTAATATAGTAGGTACTTTTGGAATTTCACGAGATGTTACCAGCAACAAACTAAATGAGCTAGAAATAATTAAGCAAAAAGTATGGTTTGAAAATTTCTTTAAATTTGATAAAACAGGATTTGTCGTGCTTGACCAACTTGGCCAAACCAATTTTATTTCTGAAAGCATATTACAGAAACTTAAAAAAGAAAGCAGCCAAAAATTAATATTTGAAGAAATTTTTATCAACAAAAACTTTGCAGATTTCTTAAATGATATTGATTTCGAAAATAAAAAAGACATCGCCATTAAAATTACGCTTACATTAAATGACATAAAAAAAGAGAAATTAAATCTCCTGGCTATCTCAGGAGATAATGAAAATGAAGATGGCACTCATAATATTTTCTTAATTCAGAAATAGATAATACGACAACCTAAATGGCTAAAACAGACCTATCGACATACGACAATAGCTGGTTTGATCCCAAAGCAGGCTGGATAAAACGCACCTTTTGGCATTTTATAAATCACCTAATTTTTAACCATGGATTGCTTCCCTTCTCTTCTTTAAAAATTTTATTATTGAAATTATTTGGAGCAAAAATTGGCGTTGGTGTAAACATAAAACCTTTTGTAAACATCAAATATCCATGGTTATTAAAAATTGGGGATCATTCATGGATAGGAGAATATGTTTGGATCGACAACCTGACAATAGTTAGCATTGGTAAAAATGTGTGCCTATCCCAGGGTTCAATGTTGCTAAGCGGAAACCACAATTATAAGAAATCGACATTTGATTTAATGACCGGAAAAAT
>CAYREN010000149.1:0-10341 GCA_964423255.1 uncultured Roseivirgaceae bacterium
CTTGGAAAAAGCAAGATTATATTTTAGAAACAAAATCACAATATCCCAAAAAAGTATGCATCACTGTTTGGGGAGACAAAATTGATCAATTTGCGCTTAGAGAAAATGAAGATGTAAAGATCTCTATTGAACTAGAAAGCAGGGAATACAATACACGGTGGTACACCGATGTACGAGCATGGAAAGTAGAAAAAAATGACACCCAGCAATTTAATTCCAATGAACCTGGAATTTTACCTCCCTCTAATGATCCCCCATTAGATGAAGCTCCACCATTTTAAATCAAAAATGAGATTGAGATTAATTTTTGTTAGCATCCTTAGGTTAACTTTACTTTTAATTGTTAACCAGTCAGGTTAAGATATTAGTATCATTCATAGATATCAATCATTCAATTTGAAGAAGAATTGTACAATGCTGTAATAACAAATTCTTCAATTTAATTTATCAAATAAAACTTCAGACATCATAGCTATTGATAATTGTGCTGCTTTAGTTATTAAATAGTATGTATTTTTCTGGAAAAATTTAATATTTTTTTGTAAATAGAGAGTAATTCTAACTCTTTATTTTTTTAGCTATGAACTCCAAAGAGCGTGTTTTAGCGACACTAAGCCATCAACAACCAGACAAGATTGCAGTTGATTTTGGCGGAACGCCTGTAACGGGCATCCACGTGTTAGCCTTAGAAAATATCAGAAAACATTTTGGACTGAGACAAGAGCCCATCAGAGTTATCGAACCCTACCAAATGCTAGGCGAAATTGATGGTGAACTCATGGAAATTTTGGGTGTTGATGTCATTGGATTAAGCCCAAGCAGTAATATGTTCGGCATAAAAAATCATGGGGAATTAAAGGAATTCAGAACTTTCTGGGGGCAAACAGTACTTGTACCCTCAAAATTCAATACAACACTTGATAAAAACGGTGATTTACTCATTTATCCCAAAGGTGACACTTCTGTTTCGCCAAGTGCCAAAATGCCCAAGTCAAGCTATTTTTTTGATGCAGTTATCAGGCAAGAACCAATTGAAGAATCTAAACTTGATCCTAATGACAATTTAGAAGAATTCGAACCAATTTCGGATGAAGATTTTGCTTATTGGAAAAAGGCAATTGTGGAGGTAAAGGATAGTGGCAAAGCAATAATTGCAAATATGGGTGGTACAGCATTTGGAGATATTGCCTTGGTGCCTGGGCTAAACTTGAAAAATCCAAAAGGAATCAGGGATGTAGCAGAATGGTATATGTCTGTAATCATGCGTCCGGATTATATTCATGAAATATTTGACAAGCAAAGCGAAATTGCGCTGAGTAATTTACAGAGGTTTTATAAGATAGTTGGTAATGATATCCATGCCATATTTTTATGCGGTACAGATTTTGGAACTCAAGATTCTCAATTTTGCGGAATCGACACGCTCAAGGAATTATATCTCCCATATTACAAAAAATTGAATGATTGGATTCACTCGAATACCAACTGGAAGACATTTAAACATTCTTGCGGTGCAATTGAGCCTTTTATAGATCCCTTTATTGATGCTGGTTTCGACATTATAAATCCTGTACAATTCAACGCAAAAGGTATGGACACTAAGCATCTAAAAGATAGTTATGGTGATAGAATTACCTTTTGGGGTGGTGGTGTTGATACACAGAAGGTGCTTTCATTTGGTACACCAGAAGATGTGAAAAAGCAAGTACAGACTCAATGTGAGATTCTTTCCAAGAATGGCGGGTTCGTTTTTAATACGGTTCACAATACGCAGGCTACTGTTCCCATTGAAAATATAATTGCAATGATTGATGTCTTAAAAAAATTCAATTAAACGAGAAGTGTTTTTTAAACTAACTCAAGCTTTATTATCATGACAAAAGCACAACTTTTCGAACAGCTTTGTATAGGAAATTATTCGTATGAAAAAACGCTCTTTCGTCCAATTCTCATGCATTTTTCGGCAAATTTTTCAGGCAATACTTATGGTAAATTTGCTTCTAATTACAATATTCTTGTCGAAAGCAATCTTAAGGCTTTAGAATATTTTGATTTGGATATGGTAGGCCTCATTTCTGATCCTTATAGAGAAACCTCAGCCTTTGGAGCAAAAATTTCATTTCCTGAAGAAGCTGTTCCAATATGTGAAAATATTATAGTTAAAAATATAGACGATGTTAAATCACTTAAATCTCCGAACGTTTACAAAGAAGAAAGAACACTTGACCGAATTAAGGGTGCTGAACTTTTTGATAAAAGGCTCAAAGGGATTGTCCCAATAATTGGCTGGGTTGAAGGTCCACTTGCTGAAGCATGTGATATTGCCGGCATTAGTCAAATGCTTATGCATCTTATGCTAAACCCAGACTTTTGTGATTTTATTTTAGACAAATGTGTTGTTACTGCAAAAGATTTTGCAAAAGCGCAAATAGAAGCCGGCTGCACAGTTATAGGTGTTGGTGATGCTATTTGCTCCCAGATTGACGCAAATACATACGATACATTTATCAAGGAAAGACATAGAGAAATTATCAATTTCATCCATGAATGTGGAGGTAAAGTAAAATTACATATTTGTGGAGATATCACACACCATTTGCCATCCATAAGCGAATTAAATGTAGACATACTAGATTTAGATTATAAAGTGGATTTGAATAATGCCTTCGAAATACTTGGCCCGGACGTAATCAGATGTGGAAATATAAACCCTATTTTAGTAGAAAGAAGGTTCCCTGAAGAAATATATAATGCAACAAGACTATTAATTGAAGGCGAAAAAAATAGAAGATTTATCCTGTCTGCAGGTTGTGAAATCACAGTAAACACAAAAAATGAAAATTTAATGGCGATGAGAATGGCTTCTATCAAATGAAAAATATCCGCTTTTTGTAACAATAATACTTAGAATATGAATTACTATTGAGTTATTGATCAATTGCAATAAAACACATAAATTTTAATGAATCAATGGGGAAAATTATAGATCAAATTAATGGAGGAAAAATATTGGTTTCCGATGGTGCATGGGGAACATATTTACATGCTAAAGGATTGAAACCAGGTGAATGTCCAGAATTGTGGAATTTGTCACATCCTGAAGAAGTATATGATATTGCCAAGGGATATATCGACGCAGGATCAGACATGGTAGAAACAAATAGTTTTGGTGGCAGTAAATTCAAATTGGAAAAATATGGATTAGGTGACAAAGTTGCTTCATTGAATAAAGCGGCCGCTCAGATATCTCGAAGAGCTGCTGGAGTTGATAGATATGTATTAGGGTCCATAGGACCTACAGGCAAAATATTAATGATGGGGGAAGTAACAGCCGAAGAAATGTATGATGCATTCAAAGAACAAGCGATGGCCCTTGAGACCGGTGGCACTGATGCCATAATGATAGAAACAATGACTGATCTCGAAGAGGCAATACTGGCCATAAAGGCTTCAAAGGAAAATACTAAATGTGAAGTATTTTGTACTATGACTTTCGACAAGACGGTAAATAACGATTTTCGTTCCATGATGGGCATATCGCCAACCGACATGGTTGATCAAATTATTGCTGCCGGAGCAGATTTAGTAGGCGCCAATTGTGGTAATGGGATTAAAGACATGGTGAAAATTGTAGAAGAAATCAGAAGAGCAGATAGTGAAATTCCAATTTTGATTCATGCAAATGCCGGTATTCCAATTTATAATGACGGCAATACATTTTTTCCTGAATCGCCAGATGAAATGGCTGGGATCGCCTCAAAACTAATCTCCGCTGGTGCCAATATTATAGGTGGATGCTGTGGGACCACTCCAGATCATATTTCAAAAATTGTATCAGCAATAAAAAAATGATTTGGAAAAATGATTTATATCATATCCTCAATCAAGAAATTATAATATCAACTAATTTGTAAAAAGGATTCTATATATTGATTGATCGTTGTTACAGTTTTATCTGAATGTTTTATGGTATAATTAATTACGCATTCTTAATTATGATTGTGAGCCTTATTGAGGTTTGTAATAAAAGATTTGAAGCTTAGAAATAATGGAGTTGCAGGAGTACACATATCAAATTGATGATCTGGAAGTAAGTACAGGGATAATCGAAAAATTTATGGGCTATGAGCCTGGTCAATCACCAGAACCGATCCCTCAATTAATTCAGGAAGTGTTAGACATTGCTCATGATTACTGCGATATAAAAGGTGGCTACATTATTCAAAATGATATAGGAATCCACAAAGATGACAGCAATCTTAGTATCAATGGAACTGTGTTTAATATTAAAAAAATAATCTCTTACCAACTCAGAAAAATGGAAAGCGTAGCGATCTTTGCTTGCACGGCTGGCACTGGAATTGGTGACTACTCCAAAGAATTGATGCATGATGGAGATTTTATTAAGGGTTATATAGCAGATGTAGTCGGATCAGAAATTGTTGAATCTGCCATGGACAAAATTCAAAATGAATTGGAACAACAAATGAAGTATCATCAATTGCATGTCACAGATAGGTACAGTCCCGGATATTGTGGTTGGAGTGTTGCAGAACAACATAAGCTTTTTTCATTTTTCCCCAATGATTTTTGCGGCATCTCACTCACACCTTCTTCTCTCATGCACCCAATCAAATCAGTTAGCGGCGTGATAGGCATTGGGCCTAATGTACGTAGAAAAGGTTATCTATGTAAAAAATGTGATATGGTCAATTGCATTTATAGAGAAAAGAGATTTATTAAAAAGGCAGACCGATGCTGATATTTTTCTTTTTTTAGGGATGTGAATTTACCCAGACATCGCCATCTTCAAAAATTTCTTTTTTCCAAATTGGCACAGTCTTTTTTAAAGTATCTATAATATATCGACATGCCAGGAATGCCGCATCTCTATGCATAGAAGATACTGCTATCACAACTGCATCGTCACCTATCTGCTTTTTCCCAATGGCATGAAGAACAGCAACTTTATAAATTGGCCATTGTTTTTTTGTGTCCTCTACAATCTTTTTTAATTCCAAAATTGCCATTTTTTCATAGGCTTCAAATTCCAGGCCTAATACTTTTTTGCCTTTTGTAGTATTCCTTACTGTGCCAACAAAAACATCAATACCTCCTGCAGATGGATCACGTACATAATCAATCGCAATTTTTATATCCAATGGTTTAGTTTCGAGCTTTATCATATCATCCTCCACTTACTGGCGGGATTAAGGCAACTTCATCATTAGGTCGAAGTGTATCTGTATCAAGTGCATATTCACTATTTACAGCTATCGCCATCGAATTCAACTCTATCAGCTTTGGATATTCATTATGCAAAGCTTTTTTAAAGTCAGCTACGGAAGTTGACTCCTCCACTTCAAAAGTTATTTTTTGCTTACCTACCATCTCTTTCGAAATCCCAAACAAAAGCACATTTACAATCATATTTATTGTCTATTAATTATCAAAAATAGTCATTGTATAATCGAAATAAAATATATTTGCACACACAGATTATAATAGAAAATGAAACTACGGTTAGAAAATAATATTGTTAAAATTAGGCTTTCTCCAGAGGAAATCGCCAAGCTAAATTCTGAAAAAACTATAACTGAAAAACTGCAAATTTCCCAAGGAAATAATTTTAGTTATTCGGTTTGTATAGAGAACAATATTAAATCATGCACTGCTGATTTTGAAAACAATTCATTAAATGTTTGTGTTCCAAATACAATAGCAAATAAGTGGATTGGCTCAAATCAAATAAGTATTAAAGAATCCATAGAATCGGAGCTTGGAGAAAAAATTTTATTGATTGTAGAAGAAGATCTACCACCTCGAAAAAAAAGAAATATTAATTAACCCATACTATTGCAATATGCAATTGAAAGATAATTTTGGCAGGTCAATAAAGTATTTACGCTTAGCTGTTACCGATAGGTGCAACCTAAGGTGTTTTTACTGCATGCCAGCTGAAGGGCTTCATTTTTTACCCAAGGAGCAATTGCTTTCTTATGAAGAGATGTTGAGACTTTCGTCTCTTTTTACAGATATGGGAGTGGAAAAAATTAGAATTACAGGGGGAGAACCATTCGTTCGAAAAGATCTGATTAACTTTTTAGAAAAATTATCTCTTAATGAGACCTTACAAAATCTAAGCATTACCACTAATGGCATTCTTACTAAACCATTTTTGCCACATCTGAAAGCACTCGGCATCAATAATATAAATATGAGCCTTGACTCAGTTGATGAAAAGAATTTTAATAAAATATCCAGAAGAAAAGAATTTAGTAATGTGATGGATACATTTCATCAAATGATAGATGATGGATTTAAGGTAAAAATTAATGCCGTAATTATGGACGGCGTAAATGACCATGAAATTATTGCTTTAGCAAAATTGGCAGTAAAATATCCGGTATCAGTTCGGTTCATTGAAGAAATGCCATTTAATGGATCTCTTAAAAAGACTAATCCCATCAAATGGAATTATGGCAAAATATTCGATGAACTCAAATTAAAATTTCCTGATATTCACAAAATATCTAATCGGTCAAATTCAACATCCAAGAATTATTCTTTTGAAGGAGCCATGGGTGACGTTGGAATAATTGCAGCTTATTCCAGAACATTTTGCGGATCATGTGATCGAATAAGAATTACATCGACCGGTGAAATGAGAACTTGTCTATATGGACATAATGTATTGGATTTGAAGAAACTTTTGCGCGATGGACAAAGTGATGATTTTATAAGATTAAAAATTATTAATGCTGTGCAACGTAGAGCTAAAGATGGGTTTGAAGCAGAAAAATTTAGAAACGAAGGGAATCCAATGGGTGAATCAATGGCAGTAATTGGTGGTTGACAAATAAAATATGGTTTAATGTTAATACATCTTTAATTTACTAATTATTACCACAGTTGAGTATTGTCAATTATTAATAAACTATTAATTTATAATCATTTAAAGTAAAACAGGAAAAGGATGAGTAAAAAATACAAACTTCCGTTTGACAGCATTACCCGCATGGTAATTTTAATGCTTTTCTTTTTACTGCTTTATACATTTTTAATTGAATTCAAAAATTTTTTATACCCAATTTTTTTAGGAATTCTATTCGCCTATTTATTATATCCAGTTGCAAAATTTTTTGAGAGAAAATCATTGCCCAGAATACCTGGCATTCTCCTTAGCGTATTTTTAGGAATATTCATTGTTTATGGAACCATATTTTTCATATATACTCAACTAAAATTCTTACTTAAAGATTTGCCTACTCTTGAAGCACAGGCAGTAAAAAATATCGATACATTCGTTTATCAAATTGAATTTCAATTTGGAGAAGTTTCAGAAGCGCAACATTCTACTTTTAAAAAAAGCATATCTGAATTTTTTAAATCGGGAACTGATAATCTGAATTTAATATTAACTGCAACAGCTCAAACGGCATTTACAATATTCATCATGCCGGTTTATATATTTTTTTTACTTTATTATCGCAATAAATATAGAGACTTTGTGCTGATGGTACTCCCTGAAAAGGGACATCAAAAAACAGATGAGATTATTAAGGAAATCTCAATTGTTATTAAAAAATATATGGGAGGGGTATTTATTGTAGTCCTCATTTTGTGTGTCCTCAACTCAATCGGGCTTTATATTGTTGGCGTAAAATATTGGCTTCTTTTGGGATTGATAGCAGCCATCTTCAATTTTATTCCCTATTTCGGAACTATCATCGGATTCTTCTTCCCACTTACTATGGCTTTACTAACAGGAGATGGGCCTGGAACAGCTGTTGGCGTGGTGATTCTTTTTATTATTATTCAATTCCTTGAAAACAACATTCTAACACCAAATATCACTGGTGGCCAGGTGAGAATAAATCCATTCTTTATCATACTTAGTGTATTGATTGGGGGGATTATATGGGGAATTCCAGGGATGTTTATTGTAGTACCATTAATGGCTTCCATACGTATTGTATGTGAAAAAGTAGAAGTATTAAAGCCCTGGGCTTTTTTGATAAGCGATGCTGGAACAGAAAAATATGCTCTAACAACCAATAAATTAAAAAAATTCTTTGCCTGGAAAGGTCAAAATTAGACCTGCATAATGCAATGTTTACCTCAAGCCAATTGCTGATTATCAAGACAAGAACTCACCAATTTAATCCACTCTTCATTCATGGAGTAATCTGGTAGTTGCTTCCCTATCCTAGAATACCAATAAGATGCATTGGATAAATCTCCTTCCCTTCGATGCAGATAGGCGTGTATCCAATCTCCTTTGGTTCCACTTGTCTCTTGAACGATTTCATGAGCTTTTCCCCAATTTCCGTTTGCTTCAAACCACAGCGCTTTTAAGTTAAGAGAAATTCCATTAGGTGGATTTTTCTCTGCTAAAGACTCTTTAAATTCTTTGGTTGTCATAACAATTATTAAAAGGGGATTATTAAATATTCTTTCCGAAGTATTTAAACGCAATCACTAAAGTCAAACGAATCTAGGAATTTTGTAGTAAAGTGGCCCGATTTAAATGTCTCATCAGCCATAAGTTTTTTATGAAAAGGTATAGTTGTTTTTACACCTTCAATTATAAACTCATCCAAAGCTCTTTTCATTCTTACTATGCATTCCTCTCTTGATTGTGCAGTCACAATCAATTTGGCTATCATGCTATCATAATTTGGTGGAATAGTATAGCCAGCATACACATGGCTATCAATTCTTACGCCCTGACCACCAGGAAAATTAAGCGAAGAAATCTTTCCAGGACATGGCCTGAAATCTTTAGATGGGTCTTCAGCATTAATTCGACATTCCATTGAAAATAAAATTGGAAAATAGTTCTCTCCGGAAATTTTTTCTCCTGCTGCTACCTTAATCTGCTCTTTGATTAGGTCAAAATTGGTTACTTGCTCTGTTATCGGATGTTCTACCTGAATTCTTGTATTCATTTCCATGAAAAAGAAATTCCCATGTTTATCGACCAAAAATTCTACAGTACCTGCTCCTTCATATTTGATTGCTTTACCACCTTTAACGGCTGCAATACCCATTTTATTCCTAAGCGCCTTATTAACGATCGGCGAAGGTGTCTCTTCAACAAGTTTCTGGTGTCTCCTTTGAATGGAACAATCTCTCTCAGACAAATGGCAAACATTTCCATATTTATCTCCAATAATCTGTATTTCTACATGTCTTGGGCTTTCTATAAATTTTTCAATATATAAGTCTTCATTACCAAATGCAGCTCCTGATTCCATTTTAGCAGAATCCCAGGCTTTCTGAAATCCGTCTTTATCGGCAACAATTCTCATCCCTTTACCCCCACCTCCTGCAGTTGCCTTCAGAATTACCGGATATCCAATTTTTTCTGCTTGTATTATACCCTGCTCTACACTCGGTAAAATTCCCTTTGCTCCTGGTACCGTAGGAACTCCAGCCTTTTTCATTGTTTCCTTGGCAGTAGCTTTATCTCCCATTTTATTGATCATCTCAGGCGACGGTCCGATCAACTTTATATTATTTTCTTCACAAACCCTGGAGAATTCAGCGTTCTCAGCTAAAAATCCATATCCAGGATGGATAGCATCTGCATTTGTTATTTCTGCCGCAGCAATAATATTGGGAATATTGAGATATGAAGTGCTACTGGGAGCAGGACCAATGCATACTGCCTCATCAGCAAATCTAATATGAAGGCTTTCCCGATCTGCTGTAGAATAGACTGCAACAGTAGGTATTCCCATTTCGCGGCAAGTTCTAATGATTCGAAGTGCAATCTCACCTCTATTTGCTACTAATATTTTTTTAAACACGTGATATTATCAATTGAATGAAAAATATAGCAATCTTATGATGGATCTACTAAAAACAGTGGTTGATCAAATTCTACCGGTGATGCATTTTCAACTAAAATCTTTACAATTTTACCAGAATACTCTGACTCTATTTCATTGAAAAGCTTCATGGCCTCAACAATACAAACTGTTTGACCCACTTTTACTGTATCACCAACTTTTAAAAATGGATCAGATTCCGGGTTTGGTGTGAGATAGAATGTTCCAATCATTGGAGATTTAATTTCAATGTAATCACTATTTTCGCTGGCAGATGTGGCATCATCTGCTGTTGTAGGATCTTTTAATAAGGGGACAGATTGTGCTTCTGTAACAGACGCCTGAGGAATTGCAACAGCGGAATTATCTGCAATAGTATTTATAACTGTTGCATTCTTTTTTACAGATATTTTAAATTCCTGAGTCTCAATATTAACTTCATCCAAGCCGGAGTTTGAAATAAAATCAATAAGGTCTCTAATTTCTTTAGCTTTCATATAATTTA
>CAYREN010000150.1:0-10319 GCA_964423255.1 uncultured Roseivirgaceae bacterium
GACAACTGCTCCATGCGTCGCCTAAGAGCGCCTACTTTTGGTGTTCTACCTCCTGTCGTCTGCATATCATTCAACTGCGGATTCTAGGATAATTGTTTGATATGCAACCATCTTTATTAAATTGGCTAACATCATCTACTACTTTTGAACACCGCTGATAATTTTTTTGGGGGGGGGGACTGGAATCTGCTAAGGCGTGTCGTCAATTGATATGATCGTGCTGCGGAGCCTGAAAAAATGCCAGGCACTAAAAATAGGCGCTCTTAGGCGAGACGTGAGGAGAGTGGTTTGCTTGGTTATTTGGTTCCAGGCTTACACCGGAAACAAAAATAAATTTGGGATTCTTCCTTTTAGCCATCGTAATCAGAAAGGATTCTTATGCATCAAACATTTTTAATTTTGCAGGTCTAACGGGTTATGAAGCACTCGCCGGTTTTCCTCCACCCGTGCCTTTGCCGGGCAAAAGTTCTGGATCTATACGTGGCCTATCCGCGGACTTAGGTGGTTTTTTACCCACTTTGTTAGCATCATTTTTTTCTTTTTTTCCGTATTTTCGCGGTGCAATTAAATCCCCTAAGCTTTTACCCGATTTCACCGCTTTTGCATCGACCCCTTTTTTTGCTTGTATTTTCTTTATTGTTTCATCACTAATATCACCTAACACCACTCCCATCGTGGTAAAATCTTCGGCTTTTTCAGGAAATGCATCAATTGATTGCTCGATAATTTCATCTGCATCCGGGCTTATTTTTAACAACGTCTCGACCACATCTGTTGCATCCATGCCGATGGAAACCGCGCCTTTCAAGATATCTCTTTTGGGTAACTCGCTCTCAAGTAACTCCTGAAAAGTTGCCTGACTTGCATTACCGTCCAAAGCGATAGCGGCCATTTCTTCTTCATGTGTGGGATAGGAATCCAAATCTTCGCGTAGACCACTGTTTGAATCTCCTTTGCCAATACGCATATTACGTGGCAATTCCTCAGCCAACCCTGGTGATTCGTTAAAACCTGAGACGTGACCGATATCACCGGCGTCAATATCTTTGGAACCTCGATCATTTGCTAATGTCACACTACCGTTAATCACCTTAACATATAGACCTTTATTATCGGTACAGTTTTCTTCACAATATGCCAAGTCAAAATCAGTCCCTCGAATTCCCATGGTTGCAATATTTGTTTGCAGTTTAAAACTTTTTTTATTTTTATCACCCATAATTCCAGTAACCGATCGCAATCCACCTTTCACGAGTTTATAGTAGCTTTTATCCTTCTTAGAATCATTTTTATACGAATAATCAATTATAAAAAATACAGTGCTGGGCCTTATGGTAATTTTATTTTCATCCAGCATAACAATCATTACTTGGCCATTTTTTGAAGTTATTAAGGTATCGCCAGAATCTAATGCATCATTTTTTCGAACTCGCATTACATTTCCGGATAGATCTTTTTTTTGCACTTTTCCCAAAACATAAAGCACATTTCCCACCTCAGCAAAGGCTGGAGTAAACAAGATAAAAAAAATTGAAAATACTAAAAATATTATTATTTTTATGTTATTTTTCATAGATTAAGACTTTATTCATACTACACATATTCCTTAATGTATATTTGATATTAAGATAGAAATTTAGCGAGTATCTGCGAAAACTGGTTGCCTGTAATGAGATGGTCTCAGTAACGCTAATGCTAGAAAAACGAAAAAGTAAACAGTATTCGAAGGTATTTGAAAATTAAAATCGATGAAACCATGAAACAACATCGTGAGACAACCCATAAAACCAACAAGTGCATAGGTTTTATACGACAAACGATCAATATTGCGAATGGTTTTAATCGCATAAAACAATGCATAAACGATCATCCAAAAATAAATCGCAAATCCCAATACACCTTGCTCTACCAATAGTTCTATATAGTCATTATGTGCATGATCAATATAAAATCCAAAAAAAGAAGTTTCATAGAGAGGAATGAGTGCCGTATAATTACCAGCACCCACACCCAATAACCAAAAATCCTCTAAGACTTTCCAACTGAGTTGTAACATGTCCCAACGGAGAACATATTCACTACTGGTATTTTTTAACTCACTGACTAGAAAACCATAGCCTGTCCACAACACGATGATAAATGCAATAACCCATAAACCGTTAAATGCACGTAAATACTTTTTTCGATAAACCGGGTTTGACAGAATCAACAAAAATGCAAATATAAAGGCGAGTAATAATGCCATTGCGCCTGCTCTGGAATGTGTCATTATCATCGCTGCTATCAATATTGCAAAATAGATACTGTAGTGAACTTGCCACATCGGAGTTTTATAAGATCTACGACTATTTCTATGTTCGTTATTAATCTCCATACGTGAAAAAAAAATTAACCCCGTTAGTGCTACAATACACATATTTAAATAAGCTGCAAAATGATTATAGTTGACAAAAGAACCCGAAATTGCTCCTGTAAAAATTTCACCACTTGTATTCAATGACGTATACCAATCACCTAATGCTGTCGCTATGCTTAAAGTTGCTTGAATCGTTCCACCTAATGCAATCGCGAGCAATAAATAAAAGACTCTTTTTTGTGTATTTAGTAATACAATGCAAATCCAAAAAATTGCATAATAGGCTGCTAACTTAAGGATATAGGTATAAGTTTTGTAATGATCAACACTAATTGTTAAACTATCTATTTTTCCTAAAATAATAAGCTCATTATTAATATCTACATGAGCAGGCGAAATGCTTTTAAAAAAATCTATTGGCAATTCTAGCATTTGAAATGCTGCATAAAATAATGAAATTATCATGAGTATTAATAGCCATTTCAGCCTTTTGGCATGTTGTGGAATCACAATGATCCCTCTTTCTATTAACACTATTAACCACAGGAATAAAAAAAATGCACCAATCTCCAGTATAGCTGTGGACCACAACCTATTACTCCCTAAAGGGATAGGCAACCACACCAAAAAAATAAGTAATGTAAAAAAGAGTGCTTTTTCATATTTTGAAACATAGTATTGAGTAACCATCAGAAAATTTTCAACACTCTCTTAAGTGATTCATATTTGCAAACATATTAGCTAACATATGTTCATCTTGTTCAAGCTTTCTGATCAATGCGAGCTGCTTTTTATTTGCAACCAATTTTTTAAGCTCAGATTGCCAATTGAAGCGAAAAGAAGTCAATATGGTTGCCATTGACCTGCGCTCATCTCGCATATTTTCTTTTACTAAATTTCTAGTATGCTGTTTAATGTCATTTGGTATTGAATTCCATATTCCGATAGTTAACCACATCGTTTTTTGTTGAATATCAGACTGCCATCGGCCAAATATCAGCGTTTTTCGAATCGCCCTAAATGCCTCATTGTCAATCTCATTTTTTAGAATTTTCGATTGTGCGAGATTAATCCATGGTAACGCCCAGTTAGGGTTTCTGTTTATGGCAAGTCGATAATATTTAATAGCAGTCTCTCTATTGTCTTTTGCTGTTTTTTTCCATACAGATGAAGACAGTGCTTTCAAATCATGCATTCTTCCCATATCTACCAATAATTCAGAATCTAAGTGGGATAGATCTATCGCAATTTTAAGTAATTTTTTTTGCTCTTCCCATAAATCGTTATCGGAGACGCCGCCTAAACAAGACCACTGTTCGATAACTTGTCGTGGAAACACAGAAATTACAGAAGAAACAAAGAGCTTAGTAGAATGGTATAAGACAAAAATCGTGAGAATAATAACCGGGAACAATAATATTATTTTATTTCTAAAAATATCCATAGCTATGTATCCGGCAGTTATTTTTTACTTAGGTTTGTTCCGAATAATTATCATAGCTATAATAATAATATTTACTATGATAATTGCTGGATTGCATGTTTGCTCTAGTTAATACAGTTCCGATTACATTTGCCCCAACTCTTTGTAATTGTGATAGCGCAGAAAATACCGCTTTTTGTGGAGCCATCTCAGATCCGACAACAAAAATAACACTATCAGATACAGAAGATATAACAACTGCGTCGCTCACCGGTAATACAGGAGGGGCATTAACTATTATATATTTAAATTTTGTTTTAAGTTGTTTTAAGGCTTGTTCAAAACGCTTAGAAGATAATAATTCAAGAGGTTTATCAGGAATCGCTCGTACCGACATTGTGTATAGATTTTTTGATTCATCATCACGTTGCACACTTTCCTTTAGCGACCGTTTACCTGATAAGTATTCCAAAAAACCACCTTCGGTTTCACTGCCAAATATTTTATGAACCCTCGGCTTTCTTGTATCAGCATCTAATAATAATGTGGGTGACAGCCTAGATAAAGATATCGCCAAGTTGGTGCTTAAAGTAGTTTTTCCTTCGGAAGCAATTGCCGAAGTTATAAGAATTACTTGTGAACTATCCTTATTATTTGTAAACACCAGATTTGTTCTTATATTATTCACCGCTTCAGAGACTGTAGATCGAGGATTAGCGGCAACAATCCTCTCCACCGGACATCTCATTGTTAGTCGTTTATTTACTTGTGGAAAAATACCTAATAGCGGGAGTTTAAGTTTTTCTACCAATTGATCACTGGATTTAAAAACACGCTCATCTATTTCTCGAAATATCGCAATGGCGATGCCTAATACTGTTCCTAACAGGATAGTTACCATTAAAATTTTAAATTTATCAGGTTTATATGGGCTAGACGGCATCACTGCATACTCTATTATTTTTACATTACCGGTATCTCCCTGGCCTACAATATCTACCTCTTTTAGCCGAGTTAGAAAGAGGTCATATATTTCTCTATTGGTATATACATCCATTTCAAGTTTTGCTAGATCAAATTCAGTATCCTTGGATAATCGTAATTCTGATTTCAGCTGCTCATATAACTTGCTGACTTCTTTTTCCCTAGCGAGGGCCAAATCTCTGTCTTTCTTTATACGATCAACAGCTTTATTCATTTCAATCTGAGTGCGACTTTTCGCACTTTTTAAGTGATTGAGTGCTTCTGCCATTTTTGGATGTTTAGGCCCATAACGAACTGACAAATCATTAACCTTCTGTTGCGCCATGGCCTGTTTTGCTTTAAATGCATTGACCGCTGTATCATTTATGATAGAAATAGCGGTTGAAATTCCTGATGACTCCAAGACTCGCTGAAGCTCATTATAAATAGTCTCTGTTTCGGCAATTCTCGCCCTTGCGCTTACTATTTGAGTGGTGATACCACCTACTTTTTTTGATCGAGAAACTTTTTCTTGTTCACTATCACCAATTTTTTCAGCGTCCTGAAATATCTTTAATTTTGCTTCCGATTTAACCAGTTTATCTCTCGCTTCTTCCATTTTAGAGGTGAGCCAGCTTACACTTTTTTGAGAATGATCTAGCTTTGACTGAGCTAAATCATGTAAGTATGTCGTAGATATTTGATTGGCTATCTTAGCGACTATATTTTTGTCAATAGATTCAAAACTAACTACTATCACTCCGCTGCGAGTATTTGATGTAACAGTCAAATCCTTCTCAAATCGAGATAACACGGAATTCTCATCTACAAGAGTAGAAGTTGAGGTCCCATTTTTTCCATCTAAGCCAAAAGCACCAACTATAAAACCTACTATTCCACTACGGCGCGGTTTGTTGTAGGCTGGATGTTTATCGAGTTTAAATTGACGAACAACTCGTCCTAGCAACTTTCTACTTTTGATTGACTCAACTTGCGTCGGTAGAAAAGCGGGATTTTTAGCAACATCTAAAACATCAAGAGAACCCAATGTCTTGGACTGAGTTTCTCGTTCAATAATAAGACGGGTATCTGCTTTGTAAGAAGGAACTATGCTTTGCGCAATAAAATAACCGAGTATTCCCGAAATTGCGGTGAAACTAAGAATTCGCCAAATATTTATTCTGATAATTCTAAAATAATCAGAAACTGTGTTTTGATTATGTAAAATAGTATTGACTGATGTGCCTTCAAAATTTAAACCTGACATCTCCCAATTTCCTCGCTAAAACAAGCTTTCTCCAACAGTTAAAATATCCCCAGGGCGAATTTCTGCATTCAAGTCCTTGACTTGTATTTCTTCTGTTCTATTAGATTCCTTAATTATAAATATTTTTTTTGTTGATGCTTTATCTGTTAATCCACCCGCAATAGCAAACGCCTTTCTTACGGTTAATCCGTCTACATAAGGAAATGCGCCAGGACTCCCAACTTGTCCATTCACAAAAAATGGACGATATTGTTGAATAGCAACAGATACTCTAGGTCTTTTTAGAAACCCCTTTTTTAATTTTTTAACAATTTCTCTTTCGAGCTCTATCGTTGTCTTTCCAATCAACGACAAGCTTCCAATAAGTGGATAACTAATGGTACCAGAGTCCGAAATACGTATATTTCTGATACTTAGATCGCTTTCCCCATACACCGTAATTGATATGATATCTCCCGGTGCAAGTTTATTTTTTTCTGCAAAAACTGCGCAATTTAGCATTATTAATAATAGAAAAAAAAACCATATAAAACATTTACTAAATGTGTCATTAGTTAGCAAAATATTCCCATTTTTTGATCTTTTATTCAAAATAAGTGAACCCACTCATTAAAAATTCGTGTAAATGTTTATCAAATAATACTGGGAGTTATACCCAGTTCGATTCCCAGGGGATCCATATAACATAAACTTCGTCGAAGTTGACACTCCTACTTTTTTAAATACTTTATAACTAACTTTTAAAAAAAAATCTGTAATAGATGACCCATTTCTATTTTTAACCTGATAATATGTATACGAGTTACCTGCATCAATTTTCCATTTTTTTGTAAAAATATGCTCCCAAGAAATATTTGCAACATTATAAACATAATAGTTTCCGTACTCTGAAGGAAAGCTTTTTGAACTCCTATTCAGTGCAAAGGATATTATGCTGAATGATTTTCTAGCCCATATAATCGAAATATTCGTTGATAGTCCAGAGTCACCTATTTGGTTTTTATTATTGAAACTGGTTGTATACCCTACTAACATATGCCCACTTGTCTTTCCTGTCGCTTTCCAGCGTGTTCCAAAAAATATTTTGTGAGAAGAATTATCATTTATGTTATTAGCATCTTCTAGGTAATTAGTATATGACAAACCATATCCTGAAACAGCCGATGTTTTCCCAGAATACTGGTATGATAATTCGGAGATTAATGAAGTAATTCTATTATTCAGGCTTCTATTACTAACATCTTCATATGTCTGCTCAGAAAAATTTCCAACGAAGGAAATATTTGTATTAGGAACCGGTATGGGAAATTTAAAAATATTTTTAACCGAACGAGTTAAATATTTTGCATTTGCTAAGTTAGTATTTATTAAAGACCTTGTGCTTCCTCTAGGTACGTAATTATTATCATAAATACCGGATATTTGAATATGAGTATACTCGCTTTCTTTCCATTCTATAGTACTGACAAGCTTATTATTTTCGCTATTATCAGCCTTTGAGAGTCCAATATTTTTATATCTTCCCAGATAACTTGAAAAAAAAGATATACGAGATAAGGACATCGATAAATTTACTCTGCCGTTAAAATTTTTCGTTTTAACACCAACTTGATTGTATTTTGTGCGATAAATATTTGTATCGTAGCCAATCGATGAGTGAGTATATATGCCCAGAGAAATACCCGCCGCATCTACCGGACCAACCAGCTGAGGAAAATTTTCCATTGTATTGGATAGAATAAAATAAATCATTCCCGCTATTACATTCCGTATTTTCATATTTATGCCGCACTATTTACCTCATATATCTACCATTATTTACTATTAACAAGGGCATTAGTTCTGAGTATAAATAACCTTATACCTATATTTCACGGTTCTCAACCTGGTTAACGACAACTTATGTAAAAATCTTTAACTTGTTGAGCTATAAACAATTTAAAATATTTTTTCAATACATTGTGATTAAGAGTCGAATAATAAATATTTATTGTTAATTATATTTTATGCTCATATGTTTTATAAAATTCAATAGGAAAAAAATAAACATAAGTAATAAAATAAAGATAATTCTGGAAGAGGAAAAGAAGAAATATAATGTATTTTGGGCAACTGTTTTTTATTTAATCACAATTTGTATTAGCGACGAACAGTCTTAGGTAAAGCTCTCATGTGAGTTTTTTTATTATCATTTAAGATACCTTCTTTTTCTTCTAAGAGGAAAATATTTTGTTTAGTGGGATGTAAATCCTTTGATTGCTTAGTTAATAAATTTTCGTAACCTGAGATTAAGTCTCGCAGCACCAGACTCCATTTATTAAATGCTATACTTGAATCGTATTTTTCAACTAATACCTGTCGAGCAAAATCTCCCATTTTTGAACATTGACGTTTCTGGTATTTTAGTGTTTTTAAAACATTCACTAATCCATTAACATCACCAAGACTAACGGTTTTTCCACAGTTTTCCTTTTTTATAATACGTGCGATTTCGCCATCTTGATTGCCGATAAATACAACGGGTCTTCCTGCTGCAGCAATACCGTAGAATTTACTAGGGGTACTCAAACCTTCCATATCGGGTTTAAGCGTTATCAGGTGTACATCAGGCGCACTCAAACTTTCGGATAATTTATCATATGGCTGATATGGGACAAACATCACGTTAGTAAGTCCTAGTCTTAACACTTCGTCTTCAACCCAAGGTTTTTGAGAACCATTCCCTATGAATAAAAATACAATATTCGTTTCTTTTCGTAGCTTTTTAATAGCGCCCAATATCGTATGAAAATCATGTACCCTACCCATATTCCCAGAATAACCAACCACAAACTTATTTTCCAAATTCCATCTTTTTATTAGTGAATTAAAATTACTATTAACGGGATGTATTTTTCGGCTATCTGACCAATTATGAATAACTTTTACAGATTTTTCACTTATGCCTTCTTCACGTAATCGCTCTGCCATACAATCACCTAAAACAATATTCACCTCAGCAATATTTAGAGACATATTTCTCAGTTTTTTCATAAGTATTGATAATGGAAAATTAAACCCTTTCACGTTTAATCTAACGGCTACTTCCGGAAATAAGTCTTGTATCCAGTTAATAAGTTTTGCACGTACAAAACGTGCAATGATCGCTGCTGGAATTGAAATCAAAGGAGGATCTGTTTCTGCAACAATAATATCATTAGTTCTTGCAATCTTTGCTAAGGTATAAGTACACGAAACGTAATAAGATAGATAGTCAACCATTCTGCCTAGCAATGATGCACGACCAAAACGAGATGTACGGCATCTGAACACCTTAACACCACGAATAACTTCCCGACGCTTTAATATTGCATTTGAATCATCATAACGCAGACCACTAGCAATAACATAAATATCCAAATTTTTTTCCGCAAGGCTAAATGCTAACTCACTCAGTAGTTGGCTTGTTGCCGATTCATCAGGATAGAAGAATCTATTTAGAAAAATAATTTTTTGCATTTCCAGCCCATAATTCTAAACTCTTTTATCAATGATTTTCATTGGCTAAAAAATCGTTGCATAGTGCGTAGAAGGGTTATCGACTGCAGTCACGGTGACTTTAAGTAATTGAGGTAATTATTCTAAAATAATCAAAGGAATACGATTATACCAATGTAAAGTATCATCACTAACTCATTGTTTTACTGAAGAATCAATATAAGGCTTTAACGGAGAGGAGTTTGTTGATGAATTCTGAAAAAGTGCTTTTAATGATTCATTACTTCCGATATTTATACCGTAAGCATCAAACCAACCCCATTATCCCCATTAAACTGAGTTTAAACTAAAGTGCCCAAGGCGCGATCAAAACGCGAAAGCCCTTTTGTTCTTGAACGATGACGCTTAAACCATTAATGGATTTTCTGAAATCAACAGGACCGCGGTGAAGATAGATGGTTAAATCACGCCGCCAGTCAATCATGATAAGTCACGGAGTAAAGAGGCAATATAAGTGGACGGCACGGCGGTATCGAAATGCAATTCACAACTGAGGAAGCATAACCGCATCTCCGATGACTTTTCTGATGATGCTTCAGTTTTTACGACTTTTCCTTTAACGAGATTGCTCACACCTTCACTTTTTTCCAGCAATTGACGCCGACGTGTACTGAAATATGTTGGATTAATACCTCTTTACTAGCAAAACTACTTTTGGGTTAAATGGCTTTTTGAAAACGCTTGCAATAAAGTTTGCCAATGGTATTTTTTGTTTTTCATCATGCTATACCCGTGGCGTTATAGATTTAGGTTTTTAGTGTACGTCATATTCC
>CAYREN010000151.1:0-10275 GCA_964423255.1 uncultured Roseivirgaceae bacterium
TCAGGCACTTCACTCACATAATGTTCAGAAGTATCAACAGAAACCATAACTTCAGGAATAGAAGTTTGCATAATCGCATACCCGCATTTAGGAATGTGAGATGTTATCAGCCCTCCTCCTGACTTTAGGCATGACTTGGCACAAAGTACTGCCGCTCCCATTTTGCCCCAACTTCCAGCCACCAGTAACAATCGCCCAAAATCTGTTTTATGGGCAAATTTTGATCGAGGCATAAGTATATTCTTGATCAGAGGTAAATCAATATATTCATAACCGGAATCTTGCTTCTCAATAAAATTGTTATCTAATCCAATATCAACCATTGACCAGTTATTTACATATTGCTCATTTTCAGGCATCAAAAAAGCCAATTTCGGAAGTTGAAAAGATAGTGTATGATCTGCCTTTAGAATGGATTTTTTGGATGAAGGCCTATCTATAAATAACCCAGATGGAACATCCACGGAAATTACGGTTGCTCCAGAATTATTAATAAAAGTTATTGTATCTGCATAAATTCCATGAATTTCACGAGTTAATCCTGAACCAAAAATAGCATCGATTACAATATCTCTTTCATCAATGGTGAAATTCAGATCTTCTCTTTTTCCAATATCCGCAACAATGGCTAACTCAGACAATCTTTTATAGTTGACCAAAAAATCATCACTACATTTTATAGATCTATTTATAACCAAGGTATTAACATCCCAGTTTTTTGAAATCAAAATCCTTGTTATCGCCAAACCATCTCCACCGTTATTTCCTGTGCCGCAAAAAATATACACCTTTCTTGATTTATCGTAGTTTAACTCAAACCAATCAACGAAAGCATTTGATGCTCTTTCCATCAATTCTACAGAATTAATGGGCTCGTTGACAATAGTAATTTCATCTGCCTGCTTAATAAGTTCAGCACTTAAAATTTTCATAATCAGCTATAATTAACCCAACAACAAGATAGTTGCTATGGATAATAGCAACAAAAAAAATCAAGGGAAATTGATAAAATCTAAATTAGAAGGGGTGGTATTAATTTGGACTTACATAATATCCAGCAAACAATATAGTCTCTGTATGTCGCTCTCTAATGAAATATAAGAAAGGCCGGTTGGCAGAAAAAAGCTTTAGGTTATCATCTGAGAAATTGGTCTTTTCATTTAACGTAGAAATATCTGTATCAAATCTTATTTTAGCTCTGTGATTTAAATCTGAAATGGTTATTTTTTCATCGATAAATGAAGGCGAAAGATCAGTAGATGGAGAAAACAAATCATTTAATCCCATGACTGAGAAGGTGGATTTGAGAGGTTTTTCAGATGAAAAATCAATGTCAGGCAGGCTTACATTGGCAACATATTCTATTGAATTTTCTGATAATTGCTTCAACGCATTATCAGAAAAAGAAGCCATAAATTCTACCATTGATCCCTTGTCTTCAGGTTGCAAAACTGAAAGAAAGAATTGATCATTTTCAAATGGTAATTCTATAAAAGAATAGCTTTGACTTTCATTTATTTTCACATTTAAGCCATCCCAATTAATAGTATTAATTTTTACTTCTTGTTTGGAATTGGAAAAGAAGTCTCTTTTTGTAATAAAAGAATTGTTTTTGAATTTCCATTCAGCATTGAGACTAAAAGCATTAACAAGAAAAATGCTTGAATTTTCTCTTGGAATAAGATTTATTAAATGTTCAAAATCACCATTCGTTTTCATTTTACCCCAATTATTGATGTATTCAAAAGATGATACTTTACTATAGTTCAATTCACTAATTTCTGCATCATAATAGGCCATTACTTTAGTTCTAAAATCTTCGTTGATATCAATTGTATTCGAAAACCATAATGAATTAGCATAAGAAATATTTAACTGATCATTTGATATCTGTAAAAAACTTATGAGCTCATTATAAGATTTGTTGATATCTCTTTCATCAAAAGATTCTAGTCCCATTAAGGTTTGAATCTTCATTTTTTCAATTTCTCCAACACCATTATATATCATACCCAGTGTCATTCCCACACTAACAGGAGAGAAAAAGAAATTTTCCTCCTTATTTTGAAGATATTCAGCACTCAGCAAATCCATAGAAAGATTATTGGTAGAATTGATCAGTTCCTTATCTTGGTTAGATAATTTTCTCAAGACTTTTGTGTCATCAAGTTCACTCAATTCCTTGTCACAGCCAGACAATATTGCCGTCACACAAAAGAGCAAAAGAAATTTATTTAGGAATAAATGATTACTGAGTAACTTTTTCACATTATAATCCAACAATTTTTATAATTAGACAAAATAGTCAACATTTGGTTTAAAATCAACAGAAAGTTAATGATTTTTCATGGAATGTACCATATTGGACCCTAGCACTAAAAGCAATATAATTTTCCTGAAAACAGATTATAATATAACAGTTTTCAAATTTTTATTTATTTAAACAAAATTCCATTTTTAATAACCCTATTACTTACCCAATATAATGAAATCACTTGAGCTATTAGATTATCTGATTTTTGGAATATACTTTATTATAGTGATGGGTTTAGCCATCTATGTATCCCGTAAACCCAAAAATCATAATCGAAATGCAGAAGATTATTTTCTAGCAGGACGATCACTACCTTGGTGGATCATAGGTGCCTCGCTTATTGCATCAAATATTTCTACCGAACAAATTATTGGCATGAATGGTACTGCCTTTGAAAGCGGTATCGCAGTTATATCCTATTCTCTAATCGGTGCAGCAATTACAATTTTGATTGTCGCAAAATATTTCTTGCCAAAATTTCTGCAAAGTAAAATTTATAGCATGCCGGAATTTCTTGAGAGAAGGTATAATAAAAAAGTCAGTACCACCATGAGTGTTTTCTGGATTTTGGTATATGTATTTGTAAATATCACTTCAGTAATGTCCTTGGGGGCCATTACGCTTTATGCAGTTTTGGGAATACCCATAATCTATAGCGTGGTGACATTGGCGGTTTTCTCTGCGATTTACACTATTTATGGAGGATTAACCGCAGTGGCATGGACAGACTTTGTACAAGTCAGTGTACTGGTCGTTGGCGGACTTGCAGTGGTATTTATAGGTTTAGATAAAATCGCTTTAAATCATGGAGGTGAAGGCATATATACTGGCTTTCAACATTTGCTCGAATTTAAAAGTGAGAAATTTCATACCGTCTTGCCGATTGATCATGACGAACTACCCTGGACAGGAGTTTTCTTTGGGGGTCTATGGATCGCTGCCATTAGCTATTGGGGATGTAATCAATATATTATCCAAAGAGCTTTGGCGGCCAAAAATTTAAAAGAAGCTCAAATCGGATTATTATTTGCATCATTTTTATCCATTGTCGTGGCTATCATCATTGTTCTTCCGGGAGTCATTGCCAGCGAGCTTTTTTCAGAAATGATTGTTTCGCGAGATGAAGCTTTTCCTGTCCTTATCAGAGAATTATTGCCTGTTGGGTATTCAGGATTAGTAATTGCAGCTCTGATTGCTGCCATAATTTCTTCATTAAATTCTATGTGCAATAGCGTGGCCACTATTTTTACTATGGATATTTATAGAAATCAAATCAACAATAATGCTTCCGATTCACACCTTGTAAAAGTAGGAAGATGGGTTACAGCCATCGCTCTTTTATTGGCAGTAATTGTAACACCCGCAGTCGCCTCCATGGGAAAATTATTTTCATTTATTCAGGAGTATACCGGTTTTGTAACACCTGGGGTTTTAGTGATATTTTTGCTAGGTCTGTTTTGGAAAAGAGCTACCTCAACGGCAGCACTATGGACGGTACTCCTTACTATTCCATTATCTATGTTGTTAAAAATATCAATTCCGGCAATAGCATTTTTAGATAGAATGATGATCACTTTTTTAATTCTAATGGTACTGGCCATTATTATAAGTTTAAAAGATCAGTTCATTTATAAATCGGAAAGTGCAGCGCATGCTAAGATTACTGTTTCATCAACAATTTTCAATATTGGGACAATAATTATACTTGGAATTATTGCAGTATTTTACATTACATTCTGGTAGTAGGCATTCGTTTTGAATAAATGTATCTCATAGCCGAATATCACTTTTTCCCCAGCTGAAAGGTCCTGGATATGTTAAATCCAAAGCGAATATCGCCATTCCAAAAGTCATCTGTTGTATTGGTTATAAATCCTTTTTCAAAAGTGGGCCTGGAATTTGTGAAATGAAGTTGGAAAACGTGACCACCTGTTTCGATATCAACACCAATTCCCACAACATCATAATTCTGAAATGATTCAATTGGATTGAACTTGTAATAATATTCACCAGTGAGAGCAATGCTTCTACTCAATTTATAGCGAAATGCTCCGCCAATATAAAAAATATCGTTGTCGTCACTGGTTTTAGGTACAACATTAAGATGAATCATTCCGGGCATAATTTGAAAGGTAAATTTTTGTCCAAATTTTCTCGAAATCAACAGTTCGTAAGTAAACCCCAATCGATCAACGGTTGACAATGGCTCAGAAATATTAATGGTAGGCAGCGCTATACTGGATAGCAAAACCATTGTTACCGGAAAAATTTCTGCCCCTGATTTTTGCCTAAATAATTTCCATTTCACATAACCATCATAAGTTTTTTCATAACTGCTTCTTCCTATTCCAAGATCAAGTGCATCTGTTATACCATATTCAAAACCCATGCGCATGTTGGCTTGATCGAGACCAAATAAATCTTGAATACCTGAGTTTACTGGACCAAAACGGTGATAAATGAGAAAATCAAGCTCTCCTTTATTTTTTGTTTTGGTAGAATGACCATTGATAATATGAGTTCCTTTAAAGGCTGCGGTGACATACTTTACTTCATTTTCATCATCTTCATCAAGTAAATCCATAAGATCATCTTGCGCCATAGCAGGCAATATAGTGACAAATATCAATAGGAAGGTATATAGTTTATTTAGCATGGATAAATTTTTAAAATACAAGAATATCAATTAATACATCTCACATAAGGAGGAGGCTGGCTAATATGGTTTATATTCAATATCAACTGTAACTTCTATTTCTTCAGCAATTTTCTGAAACATGAGGGATGGAATACTAATGTCGTAATCCACTAATTTCACAATAAAACCACAGTGTATCACTATTTTTCCACTGCTAAAGTCTATACTTCCAGGCACTTTAATTTTTTGCTTTACGCCATGTATTTCTAATTCTCCTTCTGCCCATGCTTTAGGATTTTGCTGATCAACATTGTAATTGGTAATCTTTCCTTTGAATGTAGCCTTAGGGAATTTATCAGATTCAAGGTATTTCTCATTGAAATGCTCTTGCATCAACGATTTTTCAAATTCAAACTTGTTGATGGAAACAGAGAATACGATCTGTCCACTTTCTTTGTCAAATGCGCTGCTTACACTTTTATTGATAGCAGTGATATCTTCCAACAATTCTTCAGAAAAAAACTTAATAGTTCCCGACGAAGATTTATACTTTTGGGCTACTGCCCAATTTGATATCAGTATAAATAAAATAACAAGGATATTTTTCATGGTCGTATTAATTTATAGTTGTTTTATAAAGGATGCACTGGTGGTGAATTGGAATTTATTTATGCCAATCTTCATAATTTACTTACTAACAATGCTAATTATTCAAGCCACCGTCATCCACCCAACAGGCAATCATGTCTATTTGCTCTTGAGTTAAAGAGCCGCCACCAGTTGGCATACTTTTATTTTGGGTTCTGGTTTTGATATTGTTTTTGTTGCTTTGGATATTTTCGAATTTTGTGAAATTTGGAAACTGCGTCCCATTATGACATCCTGATACTGCACAATTATCAGCAATGATAACTTCTACAGATTGTGAATAAGAAATACCGGTTGGCACAAACTTTTCGAACTCAAAAGAGCAATTATTGTTATCGATCACAGTAATATTATGAGATCCGGTTGCCAGATTATTGAATATATTTGATGATTGAGCGGCACCATTTTCGATGCTGTATTGATAAGGCGGAATCCCATTTACTGCGCTAACGGTCAGGATACCAATAGTGGTGTTACACCCAGAAGGAGAAGCAACAGCATTTGCATTTACTCCATCATTATTCAATACCACAAAATCTGATTGTTCAGAGCAATTATTAACATCAATAACTTCTATGGTATAATTTCCAGCGGCAAGCATTTGAATCACATTATTTTCTTGCTGGACACCATTTAATATATAACGAAAAGGCGCAGTGCCTCCGGAAGGGATTATGGTCACACTCCCATTGTTAAGTCCACAATCTGCTTCAGATACTACTGTTTCAATGCTAATAGGAAATTCATCACAATCAACAGTGATATCCTCAAGGCTCTTATAAGTACAACTTGATAGTATAATAAATAGCAGGTAAATGAAATATTTTGTCATGGGATAAATCTAAATATAGCAGAGGTTGTATTAAAAAGGGCACATCATTCTTGCAATCGCCACACCAAAACCAACCATATCTAAAGATTGCCTTATTATGTGCCCTTAATTCTATTTAACTTAATTTATTATCAGTCACCAACATTGCTGCCAATATCTCCATTGGTCAAAATAGTAGCGAGATCTGCACCACTATTATGTACTTGTGCATAACCATTGAAACCAATTAGATCACTATATGTTACTTCAGTGTCGTCATTCATTTTAGAAACTGATGTCATACTCATTCCGGTTTTTCCATTGACATTAGTAAGAGAAATAACAACTCCACCAGGGCTTGCCACACTACCGCTATGAATATGTGAAGGATGATCTCCACCATCGATAGTTCCCATAAGTGCAAGTGTAATTAAAGTGAATCCATTATTTCGTTCGTAGAAAGTAACAGTACCGCTAACTCCAGATGCATTTTGTTCATTCATGGTGTATTGCTTCATGGTACCTGTCAACCCATTCTGGCCAATATCTCCCTGTGCTACCAAAGTTCCTAAATCACCAGAACTATTGTGTACGTTGATATATCCATTAAATACAATAAGCTCATCGTATGATATTTCAGTATCATCGTTCATTTTGTTTATGCTCGTCCAACTCATTCCGGATTCTCCATCCACGGCTTTTAAATCAATAGCAATACCACCACCTTCTGCTGCTGTATTGATATGGATATGTGCTGGATGAGAAGCATCCATTTCAGTATTTTCAAGCTTTAAGGTAACCAAAGTCTTCCCGCTCTTTCTTTTTGCAAATACTGCCATGCCACTGATATTTGGAAATGCTTTGGCATTTAAAGTATAAGTTTCAGAATCTCCAGTCAGTTTGTTCATGCCTATATCACCATATGTGATCGGAATTGAAATTTCTGCAGCACTTTTATGTACTTGCACATATCCATTAAAATCAGTCCATTCTGAATAAGATATTGCTGTACCATCTTTAAGCTCTTTTACATTTGTCATGCTCATTCCCGATCCGCCATCTACATTAGTTAAAGCGACCATTACTCCACCACCCTCAGCTACGGTATTGGCATGGATATGTGCAGGATGGTCTCCATCTGCTGGCGTTCCAACTAGTTTTAATACGACAAGTGTTTGACCATTCATGCGTTCCATAAAAGTTACTTTACCACTTATCCCTGATTCTTTAGCTTCCACTAAATCATAATCTTCTGAATTACCAGTTAACTTATTTTGTCCAATATCACCTCTGGCTATTATGGTCCCTAAATCTGACGAGCTATTATGAACCTGCACATATCCATTAAAATCTGCCCAATCAGCATACATAATTGGAGAATCATCATCCAATTTTGATACGTTGGTTTTACTGACTCCACTTCCTCCATCAACATTAGTTAAAGAAACTGCTATAGCCCCCCCTTCAGCTACAGTATTTAAATGGACATGAGCTGGGTGGTCACCTCCATCAGAAGTACCTGCCAATACAATCGTTACCAAAGCCTCTCCGTTCTCTCTTTCACTAAAAGTCACTTTACCACTAATCCCTTGTACAGCAGCCTCAAATAATTCATAATCCATTGAGTTACCGGTCAGTGCATTTTTCCCAATGTCTCCCTGGGCAATTATTATTGCAAGCTCGGAGGAGCTTTTATGAACATTGACATATCCATTAAATTCAATCAACTGGGCGTAAGTGATTGCAGTACCATCATTCATTGCAGAAACATCTGTCACACTTGCTCCAGAGGCATCAACGGTAGTAAGATCAATAGCAATTCCTCCACCTTGTGCTGCAGTATTAATATGTATGTGTGCAGGATGATTTCCCACAGTACCTGACAATGAAATTGTCACCCGGGTGCTTTTGTCAGTAAGTTCTTCAAACTTAATTGTTCCTAAGACACCAGATGGTGAGATCTCATTTAGTGTGAACGTTTCTGAATTTCCAGTAGGTTTATTTTCCGGCACAGTGTCTTCATCGTCGTTGCAACTGGTGATAACAACTCCTGCCAATAATAGCAAGAATGTTAGTTTCGATAATTTTTTGATCATTGTTTTCATTGTTTTCATTGTTTTAAATTTATATGGTTTAAAATAGTTTATGGAATTCATTCAATAGTTGTTTGTTTGCTTCTTAACAGTAAATCCAAAGTACATTTGGCTTTCTCGAGATGAGGATTAATAGCCAAATTTAATATCAATACAAAGTGTCAGATTAAATGGTTGCCTGTACTTCACTTTTAGTTGACTTTTATTTCAAATAATAAAGAAAATCCTAATCAAGTTTGAGTACAACTGCCTTAAGGATATTTTGTTTATAATAGAAATTATTTGAACGGCAATGGAATGTACTATTTCTATTGAAATATGTATTTGAAGGAGCTATATTTGAAGTTTGTGATCCCTTGAAAATGCAATTGATTGAAAGGAACCATTTCGAAAATAAATTGTTTTACATATAGAGAGTTGAAATATTTAATAATCGATTAATACACTTTTATCAGGCGATAAATAGGTAGTGCTATGACTTTCAAAAATTATATTGTAAAACAAATTATATTCATCATTGCGCTAACACAATTTATAGCCTGCAACCTCACCTATAAGGTTAGAAATCAGAATAATGATATTGTCGAGATATTAAATTTGCCTTGCGGAAAAGTAACAATGGAATTGATAGGCAAGGGGAATTCAAAATTCGTTTTTAGACAAAAATTTGATCTTGATGAATCAATAATTATTTATCAAGATTCTTTGAAAATTGAGTACAACAATAAAAATATCATTGTTGATCATCATCTAAAAAATAGCAGAAATAATAATGTAGACTTTGAGATTAAAGGCAATAAAATATGGGACGTATCATTTGAGCTTGATAGTGGGGTATTTGACGGAGATACAATAAAAGTTTATGCTCCAGGGTATCTTATTTGTAATGATGAAAAAATATCTTTAGAACCTATGATTTATTCATTTGTAAACAACCTGAGAATTTATGGTGTAAATGATTATTGACAGCATTGTGCAATAGTTTAATTGTTTTAGATAATTCTTAACTTTATGGTTAGTAAAACTACAAACACATGATCGGATTTTTTGAATATCAGTATTTAAAATACAAGAAAAACCACCTGAAAAATTTAGTCGCACTTGCTGCAGCTGATGGAAAAATCCATAAGAATGAGATAGAGTATTTGTATAAAATTGGTAAAAAATATAATCTGAAACCCCAGCAAATCAAAAAGATTATAGAACAAAAAGAAACAATAGTACCAGACATCCCTGAACCTCACCACCAAAAAATTGCCCTGTTGTATGATCTTGTAGGCATGATGATGGCCGATAATATTATTGAAGATGCTGAGATGGAATTTTGTAATAAAATGTTTAAAAAATTTGGCTATAAAGAAACGCTCATCAATGAAATGATAGATCTGTACAAACTGGGAGTTGATGATACCGAAACATGGGAAGATTTTTTAATAAAATCAGAATCGCAAAAAATTAATATCGCAAATTGGTAGTGCTCTCCTGGCTTTATTTAGTAAAATACTTGGTTATAATCCAAGAATATTTTAATTCTAAATTAATTAAAAGTACGTTTACAATTTTTATATAATGTCGTTTTCATTGAATCGAAAATAACTAAATTTAAAAACAATAATCTTTAACTAACAAAAATGAAAAAAATTAAAAATATCACTACATTATTACTATTCGCCTTACTCCTTTGCAATGTTTCATCGCTAAAAGCCAGTGAGGAAACCAATCCTTATTTGGGTCGTTGGGCACTCCATTTCGAAGGAGGAATGGGATGGCT
>CAYREN010000152.1:0-10205 GCA_964423255.1 uncultured Roseivirgaceae bacterium
TGTAAATATATACACCGATGAGGACTACGTTTCAAAATTAATTAAGCTATTTAGGGTGAGGAATAAATCAAGGAAAATTGCGTAGATTAATAATAGCTCAACTTATCTTTATTTTTTTTAATGCTAGTATGTGTTTGGCTCAAACAATAGAACCAAAGGGTAATTTCATTGAAAAACAAACCAAAATAGGGGAAACGATTTATTATAGTTTAACTGTCAGGTATGAAAAAAACCTGAATATTCTATTCCCAGACAGCAGCTATAGTTTTGGCACATTCGACTATTACTCCAGAAAATATTTTAAAACCGTTTCTGATGATTTGAATAGTTTCGATAGCGTTGTTTATCAATTGGCAACATTCGAACTGGATTCTATTCAATATCTGCAGCTACCAATCTTTGTCATAGGCCTGGATGACAGCCTGGAGGTTTATTCTACTTTCGATTCCTTAACAATAATACCTACTGTAACAGAATTGCCGGAGAATCCGGAATTGAAATCAAACACAAATCTAGTTGAAATTGATACCCAGTTTAACTACCCTTATTTATTAATTGGCCTTGGGGTTTTAGTGATAATATCATTTATCTCTGCCCTATTTTTCGGAAAACAATTGATGAAAGCATGGAAAATTTACAGATTGAAAAGAGCTCATAAAAAATTTATCGTTCAGTTTTTTAATTTGATGCGTGACACATCATCTAATAATTCTAACAATAAACCGGAACATGTACTTGCTGTATGGAAAATATATTTAGAATGGTTGGAGAAAATGCCTATTTCCAAATTGACGACAAAAGAGATTCTCGTTTTGCATACTGATGAACAGTTAAAGGAAAACCTGAAACTTATAGATCGAAGTATCTATGGAGGAGAGACAGGTAATGATATTTTTACAGCTTTTGACTATTTGATGAAATTTTCAATTGAAATTTACGATCAAAAAATTATTGATATTAAAAACGGATAAACAATATGCCTGAAGTAAACGATTGGTTTTCTATTTCATGGTTTTACCCATCAACTTTTCAAAATTACAGTTGGGAATACAAGTTTTTTCTAGTTTTTCTAGTGGCTATTCCGGTAATATTTGTATTGCGGTGGCTACTCAATATCCGCATCAAACAAAAGTTGACAATTGCACTGCCAGAAAATAAAATCAAATCAGATTTGATGAGTATATTAAGGTTTATTCCAGACCTCTTGTTTGCAAGTATGATTGCACTTCTCATTATTGTGTTGGCACGCCCACAAACCAGCAACGAAAAGGTAGAGCAATGGACCGAGGGAATTGACATCATGCTGGTAATAGATATTTCCAGGTCAATGACTATTCAAGACTTCAAACCAAACAGACTTGAGGCTGCGAAAAAGGTCGCAAAAGATTTTATTCAGGGAAGATTTCAAGATCGAATTGGCATTGTGATTTTTTCCGGAGATGCGTATTCTTTGGCCCCGCTTACAACAGACTATAAATTATTGAATACCTATATTAATGAAATAAACTTTGATAAAATAGAGGCTTCAGGGACAGCTATTGGCAGCGCTTTGGCTGTAGCAACTAATCGGATGCGCGAGTCTGACTCTAAATCAAAAGTTGTGATATTGCTGAGTGATGGTGACAATACCGCTGGAAATATTGATCCAATAACAGCCGCAGAAATTTCACATGCCTATAATATTAAAATTTATACTATTGGAATTGGCAAGGAAGGCAAAGTTCCAACAGGAAAAAATGTATTTGGCCAGACGGTGTATAGCGAAAACACCCTTGATGAGACTGCCCTAAGAAACATCGCCGAAATAGGCGAAGGTCATTTTTACAGGGCCTCTGATAATAAAGCTTTGGTGGATGTGTTCAAACTCATTGACAAATATGAAAAGGCTGAGATCAAAGAAAGTAGGTTTAAGGATACAACAGACTACTACCAGGTTTATCTGAAATGGGCATTGTTTTTATTCATAGTATGGATTGCTCTAAAATCTACCTTTATGAGTAACATTCTAAAAGATTAAAAGTCTATTGAATTATAAATAATCATTGGTAATCTATTCCATTAATCTAAATACAATCGGCATTATCATTCGTACCCTCACTGCCCTTCCTCTCTGCTTGCCGGCCTGCCATTTGGGTGCATGGGACAATACTCGTACTGCCTCTATATCGCAACCGCCACCGATTCCTTTTACAGCTTTTACATCAGTTAGGGAGCCATCTTTTTCGACGACAAATTCTACAAATACGCGGCCCTCTATACCCATTCTTTTGGCTTTGTCAGGATATTTGAGATTACGGGAAACATATTCATAAAATACTTTCATTCCACCAACAGGCGAGGGTTGCACTTCGACAATTAAAAATATTTCCTCAACTTTCTCCTCAGGCATTGTCTCATTATCCGGATTGAAAATTATCTCTTCAATTCTGGTATCCTCGGTCATTTCGATGTCAAGATTTATTTCTATTTCTTCGATAATCTCTTGATCATCTACTTCGATTATTGCTGGAGCCTGAACCATTACTGGAGGTTTCTTGATTTGCTCTGTTTGTGGAATTTCTAAAAGATCATCATAGCTTTGCTCTATTTGGTCTAAAATTACTGTTGACCCATTTTCTAATGATTTCCACTCAAACATTCCAATAGTAAATAATAGACTTAAACAAATGCTTATGCTGGATATTAGAACAGATACTGATTTGCCTTTATTTTCTTTAGACTTTTTAAGTGATATGAGATCTGTAATGAGCTCTGCTTTTTTGATTATTGGACTTTGGTTAAGTAATTGATTCCCTTTTGGGTCATCAATCAGAAGCTTGACTATATTTTTATTTGAGGAGCTTTTCTTATTAAAGATTTTACTATCAATAGTTTTCATTTTACCAAGATTCAAAAAGTTGAACAAAAAATTATATTTGATTATCTTTCAACTACAATTGGTCCATTTGCCAATATTTAAATCATAGTGTCCATCTTGGATATTATTTAAATTTCAATACTTACTTCCTACTATATTTTACGAATTTATTGATTGGTTAGTTGCTTTATTCTATAGTCAATAAGAGAAGATTACAAAGTCTAAAACCCTGATAATAAAAAGTTTATATACTACACGGAATTTCAAATTACCAATTTTTTTCATTCGCCCTTGTTGTACCTCCTCGATCCGGTATGCAGGTCTTTTGACCAACAAGCAAAGGATGCTCTTTTTTGTTTGTTTGTGACAACACCATTATAGTTACGAATAGGCAATTTGATTTTCTGATGAGTATAATAAATTCAAAAAAAATGATCTGTTGAAATAGTTATCATGAGTAAAATAAAAAAAGAAATTGAAATCTTTCCAATATTTTTTTAGTCCGAAATGCTCAAATACCAAATGCAGATTACAAATTAGAACATGGCATTTTCATCTACCGGATAATCATAAAACTCTGGGTCTAAAGCATAATCATCATATTGCACAAGGTCATTTGCAACAATCACATTTCTAAGCATAATAATATACTGATCTCTTCTTTCGGAATACATCCTCAAGTACCAGATTAGTTCGAACACATTATTATCTCTATGAATACAGTCCCTGAAATCATCGTATGTATTTGATTTAGCCAGTAAAACATGATAGTCTTCGACAGACCCAAGCAAGTTTTTATATTTCTTCAGATAAATTTGTTGCCCTTCCCTGCTTTGGTTGGCGATAATTCTTTCATCGTCAGCGCTAAAAGACCATATTCCAAAAACATTATTGGCTTGTTTAAAAAACCTGGAACTACCCCAACCGCTTTCCAAAGCGGATTGAGCAATAACGAGACTAATGGGTGGTGGTTTCATTCTCTTAATCAATTCGGCAAAATTTTTTGTTTTATATTGATTAAATGCATCGTCCATAAATAAGGTATCCTCAATAGACCATTCCACACCATGTCGGGCATTTTCCCTTAGGATATCAATTTTCAGTTTTTTTGATGCCAATTTGTGACGATAAATTAGAATTGTAGGAAGCATAACATCGATAAACCTAGTTTTTCGATTTGCAGTATTTAATTGGCTCAATAGTTGTACATCGCTGTATAGAATGGGTACTACCAGACTATCGATAATTGGCTTAATATCTGATTCCTTCTCAACAGTGACGTAGTCGATTACAAGATTAGTTTTGTTAATTTTTTTACTGAGAAAAATAACCAAAAAACTGATTATTAGTACACTAATAAGCATCACGAATTTTCCACTTTGAAAAAACTTTTTAAGCATATTTAGTCGAAATATTAACCCTTGAATATAGCAAGAAATGAACTAAGAAAAATTCGATTGAATAATAAAATTCAAAAAAATATAAAAAAAGTTATAATTGTGATTTAATGATAGTTCAAAATAAGATAGAGTATTTTGCTAATTATGCTTGATGATTTACAATAATTAACCTTCTTGTTTATAAATTTCTTCCAGTTTTTCTCGCAATGCTTCTCCTCTTAAATTTTTAGCAATGATTATACCTTCTCTATCCAAAAGTATGGTGGCAGGAATAGCCTGAATCGAATACAACTTGGCGGCATAAGATTGCCAACCTTTTAAATCGCTAATATGAGGCCAGGTCAGTTGATCCTGATGGATGGCATCAATCCATTTCGATTTGCTTTCGTCAAAAGATACACCAATAATCTCAAAACCTTTGTCTTTGTAATCGTTATAAATCCTAACCACGTTAGGGTTTTCGCGCCGACATGGACCACACCATGAAGCCCAAAAATCAATCAATAATATCTTTCCTTTAAATGAGGATATGGCAATAGGGTTACCTGTAGAATCATTCAAAGCAAAGTCAGCTGCCGGCATACCAATTGCTGTAGATTTTAATGATTCCGCTTGCTTTTTCAATTCCTGATAGTCTTTGGAACTGTGAACCGAGGGGCTCAACTGAGACAACATTTCATCCAGCTCCTTGTATTCCAATTCTGTCCCAAGATACCTCCTGATTATAAAAGGTGATAAAAACGATTTACTATGATCGGATATAAATTTTTTAAACATTGCTATTTGCTCCAAACGCATCGTTTCAAAACGAGCTCTGAGCGCATTGACGGCGTCATTATCTGATTTCGCAACGGCATTCCTGTATTCCTCATTTATCTCACTTGATTGTTTATCAATAGGTTCCATGTATTTTTTGAAAACCATCATATCATCATGGCTTTTCGATCCGCTTACTTGGGCTTTGTCCAGATTTTCTACATCAACAACAACAGAAATAACAGCATTTTCGGCAAATAGATTTACCATCTTTCTTGTTTCTCCAATGGTTATAAAAACCATCTCCGGTGTCTCAAACGAGCCGGTAAAGCTGACTTTTGATGAAATCAAATTTGCAGAATCAATCTTGTGCAAATCTTCATTCTTAATCAACTGGAGATAAATTGGTGTGTTATC
The DNA here is from genome assembly GCA_964423255.1 of uncultured Roseivirgaceae bacterium. Classification (GTDB taxonomy): domain Bacteria; phylum Bacteroidota; class Bacteroidia; order Cytophagales; family Cyclobacteriaceae; genus JAAUQL01. The sequence goes on from CAYREN010000152.1 coordinate 5,431, forward strand.
TTCAACACCCTTTATCTCAACATTTATCGTAAATGATGACTTACCGCTATCTTTTGATGATTCGCACGATAAAAATAATATGCCTGTGACAATGGCAAACAGAAATACGTTTTTCATAAAAATAATTTTAAAATTGGCCCTTTAAAAAAATGGGTAGTTGATTTCGCTACAAAGGTAATTAATTATTCTTAACGGAATTCTTTCAATTGCTGACCTAACTTCAAAAAAATGAGACCAAATATTTATTCTAAATAATATTCAGGCATATTTTAAGTCTAATAATTTTCTTGACAGATTGATCAACCTGCTTTTTAAATGCATCGTCATTCATATACTTTTGATAAATAGCATCAAATAACTTGATCTCATCCGGCTCCATTAATATCATATCACAACCTGCTTCTACAGCTTTTAAAGATGCATTATCAATTTTTTTTAGAGCTCCCATATTCATAGCATCTGTAATCACTATGCCCTTGAAGTTCAATTCGTTTTTGAGCAGGTCGGTTACAATTTTCCTTGAACATGAAGATGGTAATCCATCGGTATTGTATTTTTCATTATTTAGCACAGCTATATGACCAACCATGATACTAATCACTCCATTTTTTATTAGAGGTTTATAATTGTCTAACTCTTGCATTTCCCCATCAATGGCAACAAGCTGGTTGTGCGAATCCCCACTTACCAATCCATGCCCTGGAAAGTGCTTGGCAGTTGTTGCCACACCTCTTGATTGAGATGTATTAATAAAAGTGTTGGATAATTTCACAACCGTGGCATTATCATTTCCAAAAGTTCGGTTGGTGATCGCCTTATTATTTGGGCTTAGATCCACTACCGGGGCATAATTATGCTTAATACCCATTGACAATAATTCAGTAGTTATAATTTCAGTAATCGAATCACAAATTTCAGTTGTTTTTAGATCTACAGTTTTAGGAACAATAGTTGTCCCCTTCAGTTTTCGATTGATCAAACTTGGTTCAGCATCGGCGCTATAGACAAATGGCAATGAACCGTTTTGACTTCCCAAACTGTCAAAATGATGAGCAAGCTTGATCAGTTGATTTTTCTCCCCTCCTAACAAAAGTATGCCACCTACCATTTTTTTTTCAATTAACTTTTCAACTGTTTTAGTGGGTTTTCCATTAGTTCCGGCAGCAACTACAATCATCTGGGCAATTCGATCTTTTGGATTTAAATCTTCAAATATTTTATTCACTTTTTTATCAAGTGATTTATCCAAATTATAAAAATTATTAAGCGTATAGGTTTTAGAATTGGCCGTTTTTTCAGGAATAGAATTGCAACATAAAAAGAACAATGATACTCCTGTGATTAACTTTAAATACATTGTGAATGATTTATTTTTGGAATGTAAATTTCTTTTAAAATTCAGCAAATATACATGGATTTTTACTGACTTCAGGATGGGTCAATAATGAATAATGGGTTTAGAAATCTGAATACCTTATGCGGAAGCTTTGCCAAATAAATTTACTAATTCTTCTAGTTTTATCCACCACTGCTCCCTGGGCCTGGAATATTGCAGATTCATCATTTTTGGAAAATTTTCAAGATTTTGATATTCAACATGCCCACCTTGAATTCCTATGCTTTCTACTTCATTTGATCCACTATTGGCCTTGGTAATTAATTGATGAATACATTTTGCAGCCAGCCTTGTGGCAATAGCTCGATCGTAAGGACTTGGATTTCCTCCTTGTTGCACATGGCCCAAGATTGACTGCCTCACATCAAAAATCTCACCACCATCTTCTTCGTAAAGCGCACTAATAAATGGCGTAGTATAAATACTATTTGCATATTCACTTTTCAATACCAAACCCATTCTTTTTCCATCTGTAAATGCTTTTTTAAACATATTAACATCATTTTGTAAATCTTGCAAAGTCATCCCATTTTCATGCAAATAAACCCTTTCTGCACCCGTTGCCAGCCCGCTCAACATTGCGAGGTATCCACAATATCTTCCCATTACTTCCACTACAAAAACACGCTTATTGGCTACAGCAGATTCTTTGATTTTATCCACTGCCTCAATTATAGTGTTAAGTGCAGTATCTGATCCTACACTAAAATTTGTACCTGGCAGATTATTGTTAATAGATGCAGGCAAACAAACTATCGGAATGTCAAAAGCTGGGAATTCATTTCTTTTTTCCAGGAAGGCATGAGCTGTTTCAAACCCTGTAATTCCACCAATGATCAACATAGCATGAATATTATTTGACTCCAGGTTTTTGACAATTTCATAATAATCTCTATTTATTGGCACCTTTCTATTAGTCCCCAATTCACACCCTCCAAGAGCTGCCCATTCTTCTACATCCATCCAACTTAGTTCATTTACTTCATTATTTATCAGGCCCTTAAATCCATTCTTAACACCCAGTACTTTATGTCCTTTGTCTATCCCAAGTCGCACCGCTGTACGAACGGCGATGTTCATGCCCGGGGCTAGTGTTCCGGCATTCATAACCAAAATATTTAGTGGCTTTACCTCCTCCAATTTTTGTTTTGGCGTAGCCCTACTTAGGGTGTTGAATGTATCTAGTGATTCTTTGAAGCTCCCTCCTCGTAGTTTTATGGCTATTGCAAACTCCTTTTTTGAGATGTGCTCTACAATGGACTTGGTTTTAATAATACTTTCCATAAGTGGAATAGCTTTAACCTTGTTTTTTTGCAAACCAATAATCATGGATTCCGTATTTTCTTTTTCATCCATTAGGTGCTTCACAGCTGCATAACCCAATACAGTACTCGCATATCTGTCAAATGCAGTGGGTGCACCTCCACGCTGAAGGTGTCCGAGAATGGTAATTCTTGCATCTTCGCCAATACGGTTTTTTAGCTCTTCTACTACTTCAAAACTTTTAATTGGTAAACCATTCTTGTCTTTGGCCCCTTCAGCTACTATTACAAGACTATTTTTCTTGCCAGCTAATTTGTTTGCAGATATTTTATTGCAAAGATCCAGAGCCCAATCATCAACTTCCGGTGGTCTTTCTGGAATAAATACATAGTCAGCCCCTGACGAAAGAGCACTCATCAGCGCAAGGTATCCACAATTTCTTCCCATTACTTCCACAACAAAAGTACGTTTGTGGCTTGCTGCTGTGCTGCTTATAGCATCAAGTGCTTCGGTAATTCTGCGTAAAGCGGTATCTGCTCCGATGGTCATATCTGTCCCCGAAAGATCATTATCTATAGAACCTACAAGACCTACAATCCTTAATCTCGGATGGTTGTTAGCCTGAAATTTTGTGATCTTATTGTTTTTTAATAATTCCTTAACAAGTGAAGGCCACTCCTCACTAAATAGATTTGCTCCTGTTAGACTGCCATCGCCCCCAATAACTACCAAATTATCGATTTTCTTTTCAATCAAATTTCGGGCAGCTTGCAATCTTCCTGCCCGTTCTCGGAATTTCATACACCTGGCTGACCCAATTTTTGTACCTCCTTTATGCAGGATTCCTCCAACAGAACTCCAATCCATTTTCTTTATAAACTCTCCACCATCTACCATCCCCTGATAGCCCTGGTAAAAAGCGTATACTTCTATTCCGTTTGACAAAGCGGTTTTGACAATGGCTCGAACAGCTGCATTCATACCTTGTGCATCACCACCGCTGGTCATTACTCCTATGCAATTGATTTTATTGTTTGACATCTAAAATTTCAACTTATTGTTATGTTTTCAATAGAGCTTAAAATTGATAAAAGTTAGTGGATTTACCATTTATATCAATTCATAATTTTAGTTGTAGACATAATTATTTTCAGATTACAAGAATTAAAATCATAGGAATTTTGTATAAGATTATCATTTCATAAAAAACCCTCTTACAAAGGTATTCTCTACAAACCAGAGTATTTTCATTCATTAATAAATCAATTAGTTTTACTTTTTAAAAACAATATTAAATATGCATACCAAAGTTATTCTGACAATCGCACTATTCGCTCTATTGATATCTTGTCAAGAGAAGAAAAACGAAAAAGTATCTCAAAAACCCAATGTACTCTTCATTTTAGTCGATGATCTAGGACTCAATGATTTGAGTTGTACAGGCAGTGAATATTATGAAACTCCCAATATCGATCAATTGGCTGATCAAGGAATAGTATTTACACAAGGATACGCCGCTTGCAGGGTGTGCAGCCCATCCAGGGCAAGTATTTTTACGGGCAAATTTACTGCCCGTCATGGCATTACAGATTGGATTGGTGCAAGAACCGGTACCGATTGGCGAAAAAGCAACAGATACGACAAACTGCTCCCCGCAAATTATATCCATGAATTACCAAAAAAAGATTTCACCTTGGCTGAAACAATGAAATCCTCTGGATATAAAACCTTCTTTGCCGGAAAATGGCATCTTGGAAATAAAGGTTCATATCCAGAAGATCATGGGTTTGACATAAATGTAGGAGGTTGGGAAAAGGGCAGCCCAATAGGCGGTTATTATTCACCATGGAAAAACCCAAATCTTGAAAACAAACAAAATGGCGAAAATCTGTCAATGCGGCTTGCACGGGAAACAGCAAGTTTTATTAAAGAAAATCAAGATACTGCTTTTTTTGCTTTCCTATCTTTTTATGCTGTTCATGGTCCTATACAAACAACACAAGAGAAATGGGAAAAGTATAGAAATAAAGCAGAAAACAAGGGCTTGGCAAAAAAAGGATTTAAAATGGAGCGCGTTCTTCCTATCAGGCAAACACAGGATAATCCTATTTATGCA
>CAYREN010000153.1:0-10176 GCA_964423255.1 uncultured Roseivirgaceae bacterium
ACTTTATAAAAGTGGAAAACTTGAGATCAAGCAGCATAAAATTTACCTGAAGTAACAAGTGTAATTTTGTGTAACTAATCAGTTGTAAAAAACACTTTTTAAAATCATAGCTATTTTCAAGTAAAAGCTATTTTATTTTTTTCTAATGATCGAGATGGTTTCTGGATTATCTGCTTTAGTTTTTCGATTTCGATTTATGGAATTTAGGTTGATACCGAACGCCAAAAATAAACCCTGTGCTGTTATACATTTCTCCAACATCAGCACCCAACTGAAGATTTAGGCTTAGCTCGGGAATTGAAGGCAAGGTATAGCCAAGCTCCAGCATAAGATAAACTTCATACAATCCATTCTCAAAATCATAGTAATAATCACTGTAAGGATCTTTGCTGTCCCAATTGTAATTTCCCTTGTTAAGACCATAGTACGTTCCATAATTTTTGGTGTAAGTGAGCAAGGATCTGAAATCCAGGTTTTTGATTTTGCCAAGGATACCCAGATGATGTGCGAAAACACGCGTGCTTACAAAATATAAATCATATGAACTGTCAAAATCAGGATTAAATGATTTTACCCGCTTTTCTGTTAATAATAATGGGTTTCCTAAAGATTTACCCCAGTTTGACCACCCTTTTTGGTAAAACCCATTATTATAATAGTTATCTCGCCCACCATATTTATTGCCATAGTTCTCTTTCCTTGTCACAAATCTCCCAAATTCATCATCGGAGATCCCATCGGTTTTTATACCGTATTCTTCCCACATTATTTTGTCTTTATCATCCAGATCAGAGGCAATATATACATTCCCATTAATCACCATATCACTTAATCCTTCACCACTCTGCCATAGCAGCGAAATATTTTCGTAAACGATTTCTTTTATGAAACCATTCCCCTCCTTGACCTGAAAGACAAAACCAAAAATATGATCCTTGTTATTCTCAAAAAAACGAGTGAAACCTGAGGTATCGGTAAAGGGTTTTTGAACATAAAACTGAAGATTATATTTATTTGTATTTGCATTAAAACCAATATCGAACAATCCTGAATGCGCCCCTGCGGCATTCGTTTCTTCTCCTCCCCCTATTTTCGTAGAGCCCATCCCGAAAAATGTTGCCCAGTAATCAACCGGTATTTTTTCTCCATTAGGCAAGATGCCACCAAATAGTGCAGAATGGTTTAGCCCAATGTGCATATTGACGGGTAATTTGTTTGTCCTTATATACGCTATTTTTTCATGGAACAAGGGCTTATCTGTTCCAGTATTTCCACGGTCGTCTAAAAATATACCCTGATTTATAAACCCTTTCACCTGTATATATCCATTGGTGAAGGGAAGGTCAGTATAGTCATAGAACCCGATGCCAATTCTGGGTATAGGCCTGGCATTGTTGCTGAAATAATAAGATCCGGTTCCGGCATTTTGGCTGTATTGGGTATAGGTAATTTCTTCTTTCCCTGCTATTAGTTTCAGTTTCCCATAACTTAAATTTGCATAAGCTTCATGGACATACGATTTATCAATCTGATTTTTACCTATCAGATTACCTCCAACATCTAACTTAAATTTTTTTCCAAAATGAAATCTTTTCTCAGCATCAACTTGAAGAAGAAACTCATTTTTATCCCCTTCATAAATCCCAAATTTATTGGCCACCAACCACATTGGAATAGCTTTGCTATTTGATAATAAAAGAGTAGAATTTAACGATAATTGAAATGTCGTATCTAACTGTGCTTTTGCTCCTATTGAATAAAATAGAAACAGTCCTAAAATAATCCCTCTCCCCATTTTCAACTGATTTATTTGTTCAATATACATTTTCATCCCCCTTAAACATCATGAGAATCGTAGGAACTATTATTTTTAAATCTAAAATTATCAACCAATTATCCATACAAAATCGATCTAGTTTAATGCGTTTTAAATTTATAAAACATGTTGGTTTCTTGCCGGAAACCCTTGGTTTGTGTAAGACCTGTAATTCCCAGTTTCACATAAGGCCTGACCCTATATTTATCCGCATTCTTAGAAAACTCTTCCGTGTGCTTTAGCATGTGCTACTTTGATCCTACCAGTTTATTTACTTTAGAAATATGGAGTAACGCCGGGTCATTTGTTGAAATTATTTGGCAAAGATAATCAATCAAAGAATTCAATAACTTTTTTATCTACAAATGCTGTGAATTCTGATTTGAACCGATCGGTGCTAAACTTTTCTGCATGTCTTCTGATATATTTGCGATCGAAATTAACTTCGATTTTCTCAAAATGATTGATGGCTTCTATGAGTGCCTCGTGTGTTTGCTCTTTAAAAAAGACACCTGTTTTATCATCGATGACGGTCTCCAAAACCCCTCCAATCCCATAGGCGATTACTGGAGTACCACAGGCTTGGGCTTCGATAGGTACGATGCCAAAATCCTCATCGGCAGCGAAAACAAATGCTTTGGCTCGAGACATTAAACTCACCATTTCTTCATCTGAAACATAACCTTTCAATTCAACATTTGGACCCGCAATTTTTTTTATCTTATCGTATTCAGGGCCATAACCTGCCACAACTAAGCGTTTGTTTGGCAAATACTTAAATGCTTTTACAATGAGGTCTATTTTCTTATAAGGCACTAAGCGGGATGCGGTGAAATAGTAGTCCTCTTTATGTTCCACAAATTGAAACCTATCAAGGTTCACCGGAGGATAAACCACCTCAGCCTTTCGGCGATAGACTTTCTTTATACGTTTCTTTATGTAGTGGGAATTTGAAATGAAAAAGTCTACTCGATTGGCACTCACTATGTCCCAAATACGGAGCTTATGAAGAATATGACGGGCATACAAAGCCTTCAATCCCATCCCATTGAGCTTTGTTTCCTTTAGATACTGATGATGTAGATCCCAAGCATATCGAACCGGAGAATGGCAGTAGCATAGATGTAATTGTTTGGCATTAGTAAGGACGCCTTTTGCTACACAATAAGAAGAGGAGATCACTAAATCATATTCAGAAAAATCAAAGCTTTCTATCGCCTTTGGAAATAATGCTAAATAATTACGATACTTGCTTCTTCCGAATGGCAATCTATTGATGAATGACTCATTTAATCTTTCCTTATTGATGTTTAATGCTTTAATTACTTCTTTCCGCGAAGTTAAAGTATAAATGTCTGCTTCAGGGTAAAGCGATAGAAAGGCCGAAAATACCTTTTCAGCTCCTCCCATCTCTGTCAACCAATCTTGTACTAAGGCAATTTTTATTTTATCTTTTTGCATAATAACCACTATATCTTCCTTTGATTCCGTTTACAAAATAGGTCCGCATGTCCTTATTTACCTTGAATAGTCCGATGAAGTATCCGATTAAATACATAAGAATAAATTTTAGAAATACCGTATAGGGATAATTATTTTTTCTCAAAAAATATCCTCGTCCCAATCCATAAGCATAAGCACGCTGGGCTGTTTTCTCATTGTACACTTTTACTGGGTTAGGATGGAACATATAAATATTAGGTGTGTACATCACTTTTTTGCCTCCTTGCAATAGGCGTAGAATAAAATCTGGCCCCTCATCAGACCAGTATGGGGAGGAGGAGCCAACGCCCATATTTTCATCAAATCGAACTCCGTCAAGGGCATCCTTTTTTATGATTATTCCTGCTTCTATCACCGTACTCAAAAGATTTGACTTCTTCAGCAATAATGATGCTTGCTTCAGCCGAGCGATTGGTTTATGATCGTCTTGATCTCTTGTAATGATGCAAATTCCATCACAATCGGAGCATGCTTCTAATTGTTGAAACACCTCTTTAATGATCCCTTCGGGATAAACACAATCATCGTCTGGAAAGGCAAGGTATTCGCCTGATGCGTTTTCTATACCGATGTTTCTAGCACCCGAGGCGCCTATTGGTTCAGCTTTAAGGTGCTTGAGTTGAATTGATCCACTAAATTCTGCTATAAGAACAGATAAATCTAAGCGTGTGTTCTGATCCACAATAATAACTTCAAAGTTATCACGATCAATTTGCCCTATAAATGATTGCAATAAGGCCCTTAATTCAATCTCTCTATTGATCGTTGGTACTATGATGGATAGCATCGGTTTCATATTCTATTTTTTCTTTTAGTATGATGTGTGCACTTGCGATGGATAATCCAAATATAAACCAAAAATATTGTTCATAATACAGAAAGCCTGAAAGCTGGCTTAACAACAGCAACATGATAAAACCTTTCCACAAGGCCTTAGCAAAATGGGCTTTATCAGGATCCCTGTGCTTGAAAGCGCGTTTGTTTAAAATATAGGTGTCGGATATAATGTTGAGAAAAACAACGAGCCCCATGAGGCCGGTAGCGACTACGATACATAGCAGTATATCCCAAACGGGGAACACGCCCCATCCGATACCCAATATCGGGGATTGTAAAAAATAGTCCCAACCAAAAATAAATGACTTCGCTCTTTCAAAGCCAGAATAAGAGTCCATTTTCGACATTAATTTCAGAAAGAAAATGGGGCTTATAAGGGCAAATAATAAAATCCCTGAGAAAAGTAACATGATCCGCCTAATCCCTTTTAGCATTCTATATATATCTATAAATATAAAAATTAAAAAGATGCCTACTGCAATCAAACCAGTGGAGGATTGGGCCAATAGTAAAGCTGCAACGACAATGATGAGTAGAAGAACATCCGCAATTTTATAACGCTTAGGCTTCTCCTTTTTTAATCTATAAAAGTAAATATATACCAATGCCCATGACATGATATGAGAAAACACGGATGGCTCAAGGGTGACAGAAGAAATTCTTGGCATGCCATCTAAAAAATTTACGCCAAACTTCGACAGCCCAATATGATTAAATACCTCAAAAGGATAATACAAGTCTGCAATGCCACATAAAAACTCAAACCAACCCCAAAAAAGAACAAATATTAAAGCGTAAAAATAAATTTTTACGCTCTTAGCCATAATATCAAACGATTTTATAAAGTCAACTAATAAGTATGTTGTAAACAGCCCAATAGTCAAATATACCAACTGCGTTACATATTGCATTTTGGGCCGAAGAGCGATTGGCTCAGCGTAAGTCAACAGGCTGGAATAGACATCAAGCACCTCCATATCCAAAAATAAAGGCATTATCTGGGAGCATAAGCCCAGCAATCCCATCAGCAACAGCCCTGTATTTACCCTTCTGGTCAGCCTTGGCCAAGGCAATGAGGCAGTATAAATTTTATCAACCAACCAACGCATCAATAAGATAAAGAACAATGCCAAAGGCAAACTAATCGAAAAACTATCCGTTTTGATGAGGGCAGTAGAGTTGAACGGAATAAAAAAGATGTATAGATATAATATCTTATTTCTATCGTAGAATAAGATCGCAGCGATCATTAATATGATGAATGAGATTAAACCAAAAGTCATGCTATTCGCTCCAACGGGCATCCTTCCCCATAAACTTACGGTAAACATCTGCCAGCTTCAAAGAAGTCCGCTCCCCTAAAATAAAATTTATTAACAACATGAACCTTACCCTAATTTCCCACAAAATCAACTTTGACACAAATGCTTCTAAACCGTTATTGCTCCTCGCAACTTTCACCTCTTTTACCATCCTAAGCCTGTTTCCCATGGCATTGCTTACCCCGCCTTCGAGCATGCACACAAAAATTTCATCTATAAAAATAGGGTTTGTTCCGGCTTTCATGATCCTTAATAAAAAATCATAATCACCTGCTATTTTAAAATTGATATCAAATAAGCCAAATTCATTAAATAATGATTTATGATGAAACGCACCGCAGTGATTTATATTCATTGTTTGATAAAAACATTTTTTGGCCTCATCCCATGGTATCCCACCGATTTCGATGAGTCCTCCTTTTTCATTCCTGTGCTCGATTTTTCCATAAACATAGAAATTGCTCCTTTCAATCGCCATCTTTAAATTCCGATCAGCGTTATGCGTAAATTCCTTGGAATAAAGTCTGTCATCTGCGCCGATAAAACAAATCCACTCCCCATTTGCTGCCCTCACTCCTTTATTAAATGCATCATAGATACCTTCATCTGATTCGGAAATAGTGAGGTCTATCCATTTATGGTATTTTTTAATAATATCTAAACTGCCATCTGTGGAACCTCCATCAACTATGATCAATTCATAGTTATCCATACTTTGATCGATGACACTCAACAGCGTCCCTTCAATCGTATTTCTATTGTTAAATACGGGTATGATAATAGAAATTAATGGCCCTATCATGCTAAATATTTTTAATGTACTTGGCGGGATTACCTCCCCAAATTTCATTATCAGGAACGCTTTTTGTCACTACACTCCCTGCCGCAATGATGGCATTATCTCCGATTTTCACCCCTTTTAATATAAAAGCTCCTCCGCCAATAAATACATTCTTTCCGATAACGATTGGTTTCATTTTTACTTCATCGTCCGCCCCAAATACACGTGTGTGGGGATTTAAAGAATGGAAATCAGAATCCCAAATCCTGCATCCTCCGCCAACAATCGTATTTTCGCCAACACTGATAGAGGTATAAGCATGAAATGTCGAGTTCGATATCCCAACGTTGTTACCAATCGTGATAGTTGATTCCTTATTTACGGCAGTAAAATTTGATCTCGTATCTCCTCCAATTGGATTTGAGAACCAGCTGGAATTAATCACTACACGATCACCAAAAATAACTTTGCCAGCTCCTCCGATGTAAATTCTACCAATTATTGATAAACCACGTCCCTTTTCTACCCTTTTCATGTTAAAGACAATGAGATGCCAACATTGGGCTGGAATTTTTATAATTATTCTCAATAACCAACTCATCACTTCTATATATTTTGATTGATCACATCTATGATTTTTTTGTTGTTTGTTATCTCATCAAAGTTCGCTAAACCCCATTCATAACATTCCTTTGACATTTTAGCATAATTCCTTTCTAGGTCATGATTTATTAATAGTGAATAAAGTTCCTTGAAGTCATTGTATAGGTATCCGGTTTTTTTATTCATTAATAATTCATTTTGACTATTGACATTTGAAGCGATACATGGCTTTTTATAGGCATAACCTTCGATAATAGATCTCGCAAAATGAGCCTTCACAAAAGGACTTATTATATAATCACACTCTTGCAAGTATTCTTTTACCGATGAGGTTTTATCGATCAGCCTGCAATATGACATTCTGTTGGCCTTTTTCTTAACATCCAATGAGTAAGCTGATTCATCCCGTTGATCGAAACCAACAACAATAAGGAAATATTTTTTTTGTAATAGGTCTTCATTTTCCTTAAAAAAATGAAGCAATGGCAAAACTCCATTTGACTCCGAAACTCTTCCTAAATACAACAGTATAACTTTATCTTGACTGAGGTTATAAGCCGCTCTAAGACTTGAGTGGCTCAGGGTATTGATGGCCTCATCGTTAAAGTCATAGCTATTGAATATGAGATCTTCCTTTACTTTTTCATTTTGCAATGAGCTTAAATCATTTTGGCTGATACCTATAAAATGATCTACAAAAGCTTTGTTCATGACCCTTAAGGGGAGGCCTTTGATGCCGGATAAAATTGGCTCTCTTACATGAGAGATTACCCTGGTTCTTCTATTTATTAATTTTGAAGTAAGCGCAAATGAAAATAAGCATGTGGTATTGAGGTAAACTAAGTCTGCGGCAATTTTTTTTAACACAAAAAAGGCCCTCACCACTGTAAAAGGAAACCCAACAATATTGACCATGAGCATCCTCATATTAAATCCTGAAACGGTTGTGCCATGAAAAGGAAACATCCTGCCCTTAAATACCACTTCGGCACCGCTATCAATAAATAATTGTTCGATTATAGCACTGTATTTTATTAAAAGAACAATTGGCTCAAACCGATTTTTATCTAAATGCTTTATTAAAATAGATAAACTAATCGGAGCTCCTCCTATTCCATTATCATGGTGAACAAATAGGATTTTCTTTTTCACAATTATAATACAGAATTAAAATTATCGCCCTCAATATAAAAAGAGGTACTGTTATTTAATTTTTGAAATACCCCAGGTACTATTTTATTCCATTTTCTAATGATAGTTTTCTCTCCTTTCCTGTTTGTATCATCCAAATAAATTGAGTATTTCTCTTTATTTAATAAATCAAATGCATATGGTAAAGCTTGGAACCTATTATATGTATCATTTTTTGAAACAGCTAAAGGCCCATCAACAATAATGGTATCAAATACCATTTTATTTAAACATCTGTCTAAAATATTTGTATCGTACCATTTAATCTTACCAAATTGAGAATTAATTTCCCGGAGTGGCGCTTCCACTAACTGCACATTTGAAATTAAGTCATTTTTTTTCAAATAATTTGTTAAAATATCAAGCCAAGAACTATCATTATCAACAGTAACTAATTGCAATTTAATTTTGTTTATCTCGGCAAACTTTAACAGGATTATAGTTGATAGCCCACCACCAAATTCTAATATTCTTTCTCTTTTATTTATAATTATATCATTAATAATACAGTGTATAGTGTTATAATTCAGAGTGCTCCCTGTTACTGGAAAATAGGTTTGGAAATTTATATATTGATCAATTATTGATTTTGATAGTAATAATCTGTCTTGATTTAGCAATGTGTCAAACTTGCTATAAACTTTACTAATTAAATTCATTATTTATTTTTTAAATTAAATATAAAAAAAGGAAAGAAAATGCTTTTTAAAAAAACTAAGAATATTTTTCTGCACTCTGGGAAAAAAGGCAACAGGAAAAATGAGGTGAATGAATAAGAAATTAAGCTCGCATACGCAGCACCTTTACCGCCATATTTTGGTATAAATATTAAATTCAAACCAACATTTACAAGCGCACCAGAAATCTGAGTTATATAGGAGTATTTCAAGATGTTTTTTACCACTATATATTTATTGAATAAGGGGTAAAAGAAATAGAATATGCCACACCAGATATGTATTTTCAGAATTTGACTCGAATCAATATAATCAATCCCATAAATAATGGTGATTAAAAAATCAGATAGCAATGTGACTATTATTGCAATACTCAAGGCTGCTAAAAATAAAATGTTTGACGTTCTTTGTATAAAGTCATTGAAGGCAAGCTCACCTTTCTTCATTATTCTCAGCATCTCTGGAAAAAAAGAATTCGTGATCGCTATAGGAATAAAATACCATACCTCAGATATTCTTGCCGCCGATGAGTATATTCCGACTTCCTTATCTCCAATCATTCTGGCGAGCATAACTTGGTCAATTTTGAAATAGATTATCGCCGCTAAACCCGAAAATATTAATGGCCAAGACTCTGAAAGCATTGACTTCGCTAATTTTTTCTCAAACTTGAATCGCAAAATGGGACCTTCCTTTATGGAGTATATGTAGAAAATTATCAATTGAAAAAAAACAAAATCTAACGTGTATGCGATCGCCAAATAAAATAATGGTGAATTTGAAAATAGGGCGGCAACTTTTAAAATGCTTGAGAATAAAACTGCCAATATTCGCGCAATCGCATTGTACTTGATTTTAGTCTGTGACTCAAACCAAAATTCCAGCACATTGGAAGGGTAAAAAATTATACTAAAACTAATCACTAATAAAATCAGGGCGTCACTACCTATACTCGTATTTACAAATGAAACGTAAATGATTCCGAAGACAATGATTGATACGGCTAACTTTATTAAATAGGAGGTCCCAAGAATGGAATACTTATTTCTGTTAAAATTAACAAATCTTTTTACTAGCAGTGCATTCAAGCCGGCATCAATGAGTGGCTGAAATATTGTCACTAATGCAATACTGTAATTATAAGTTCCAAAATCTGATGGCCCTAACTTTCTTGCTATTACAATTCCAACAACTAAATTAATTAGAATTCTTGATGCTCTCTCGATAAATAGGTGAGATGTGTTTAGGAGGTTTTTTCGATTTAATCCATTAACCATCTTGATTAATTTTTTTCCAATCGTCTTCTAAAAAAAATAGTCATAACGCCAATAACTAATCCTGATAATATTGAAAGTAAAATAATCAAACTTCTTTGCGGAGAACTTTTAATAATCGGCACCCTCACCGGTTCCAAAACAGTAAAAACCGGCGTCTCTTCTTTAACCG
>CAYREN010000154.1:0-10112 GCA_964423255.1 uncultured Roseivirgaceae bacterium
TATTATGAACTTGGGTTATATGTAGAATATCTATCCCTTTTTAGCGTAGAGCCTTACTAATTAAAGAATAAAACGGCTTAAAAAGAATATATTTACAAAAATAGAACATAAAGGAGACCATAACAGCTAATTCAATCGGGATGCAATCATAATCAAAAATCATGGGAGACTGTTGTGGTTAAGAGTGATAGAGGAGTTGGGTGTAAAATACTTGTCAATTTACCAATAACAAAGCCTAAATCTTGAATGTCTTTTATTAAAATCGACTTTTTATTATTGATTCTGATTTTTGCACTTGGTCTTAGTAGTACTCATTTATTTTGTCAGGTTCAAAAACCAATTATCGAGAAAGCGCGAAATCAGGATACGCTTAAAATGGTCAGGTATGAATCATTTAAAGTTCCTGCACCGCAAAAAGTAGAATTCATTAAAAATCGCTATAAAGCTGAAGTCTCTGAACCAGTACCAATTTCTTTTCAGGAATTGGATTTGATAAATGACCCTGCTTTTAAATTTGAAGACTTAGAAGTTTCGATTGAAGTAGTACCAGCAGGCTATCCGATATTAACCAAGGCATCAAAACCGTCCAGAAAAATCGATGCTAGCTATGATATTCGCTATTTGAACCAGGATCATGGCATGCCCACTCTTAATATATTGTCCATTTTTAAAGACAGTAAGGGCATGCTATGGATGAGCATAAGGAACGGTGGTATAATTCGCTACGATGGCCAATACTTTGCTGAATACGGAGTTGAACAAGGATTTAGGGGAAAATGGATTAGAGGAATTCATGAAGACAAAGCTGGTAATATGTGGTTTTCAGATGATAAGTTATCAAGTTTTGCAATTAAATATGACGGCAATACATTCTCGTATTACTCCTACGACGGGTCGATGGGTGACTACTTTCCTGATATTGCTGAAAATAAGAATGGAGACCTTTTTTTTGCCTCTGGGAAAGGATTGATTATTTTTAATGGATTGGAGTTCAGGCGCGGTTTTAAAAATCAGTACATTTTTAATATTGCGTTTGATGGACAGAATCGCTTATGGATTCATGGGAAATATGGGCTTTATTGGTTGAAAGAAAATAACCTTCACAGATTAGATAAGGGTGAATTTTTAAAGGATCAGGAGTTTTCTTCCTTGTTAGTTGGATCAAAAGATGAAATCTGGTTCTCCATAAAGGATGCGTCAAATAGGTATAAATTATTAAAATTACATCATGACTCTATTATATCAATTGATAACCCTGAGTTATTCAGAGATCAATACCTTAATATGGGTGATGTTGGAATCGATGGAGCGCCATGGATTTATGGTTCAAATGGATTAATAAAATTCGATGGAGCGTATTTTGAGCACATAAGTCAAAATGAAGGGATGACTTTTGATAGAGGTATGAGTCTGGTGATAGAAAGTAGTGGAGCTATATTGCTTAGCGGTTTTTTGACAGGCCTAAATATTCTACGTGAAAGCGTAATAAATTATTCCGGTTCACCTGGTTTTAATAAAGTAGAATCAATTTTTACAGATAGCCATAACCGGGTTTGGATCGGGATTAGGCATATAGGAATCTATAGTTTGGATGGATCGGATTTATATAAATACAGTATTCTTCCAGAAAAAAATTATAAGGTGAATCAAATATTTGAAGATTTCAAAGGAAGAGTATGGTTTAATAGCTGGTATGCAGGTGCCTTATGCCTGGATGGTGATAGCGTTATTCGCTATGATTTACCCGAAGGCGCACAAGGTGTTCTGAATTCTATTTCAGAACAAGCAAATGGAGACATCTGGTTTGGTACACTAAGGGCAGGCTTGTACAAATTTGATGGCCAATCATTTGTGCACTATAATATTAGAGGATATGACAATCCTAATGTAAACTATCTTCATGTAAATAACATTTATTCTTCATTAGTTGATGCTGATGATAGGGTTTGGTTTGCAACAAGCGAAGGAATAGCAGTATATAAAGATGGTAAGTTTGAAGATTATTCAACCAAAATTGACCTTAAAGGAGCTGCACCATATGCTTTATTCGAAGACATTACCGGCAATATTTGGATTGGCACAAATGGAGATGGCTTATTTAAGTTTGATGGTATAAAAACAAGTAATTACACCATAGATGATGGATTGGCCAGCAATAAAATAGAGGCCTTGTCTGGCAGTGGGCAAGGGGGAATTTGGATAGGTACGACCTCAGGTGTTAATTTTATTGATGATGAAAATTTGGTAAAGGATGAACCAGTTAAGCCACTGATAAAAACATTTAATGGAAATGAAGGAATGAGAGGACTGACTGTATTTACAAATGCAATGACAGAAGACAATGAGGGTAATTTATGGGTTGGAACATCGGAGTCACTGACAAGGTTAAGCCCACCAATTAAAACCAATATTAAAGCTCCGCTTGTAACGCTTCTAAGTGTCGATTATCAAAATGTTAGGATAGACCAATACAATACCAAAAACGATTCAACCGATGTTGTGGATGCCTCTTTATATAGAAATCCGCCTTATTACAATGTGCCAGTAGAATTGAGCATTCCTTACGAATTAAATAGACTGAATTTTAAATTTACTGCTATTGATTGGGCTGGACCTTACGATATTCAATTTCAAACTCAGTTAGTTGGGTTAGATAAGGACTGGAATCCGATGAGTACGAGCTCTGAAAAGAATTATTCTATGCTGCCCTACGGCAATTATATCTTTAAAATTAGGGCAATTGGTCATAAAGGTGTTTGGAGTAAAGCAGCTACATTTCCTTTCACAGTTCATCCTCCCTGGTGGCATACCTGGTGGGCAAGGATAATTTATGGATTTCTTTTTGTCGCGTTTATGTTTGGGATTGTTCGAATTCGCACAAGTGTTTTAATTAGACAAAAAAAGCGCTTAGAAGACGAAGTTGAAAAACGGACTCTTGAATTAAAGAAGACGCAATCCCAACTCATCCAATCCGAAAAAATGGCATCCCTAGGTCAGCTTACTGCGGGCATCGCGCACGAAATCAACAATCCTGTTAGTTTTACGCAAACCAGTTCTTTTGCTCTTGCCCAAGACGTAAAAGACATTACAGAGCTAATAGAAAAATACAGAAGTTATATTCAAAATAGTAAAGAAGGTCTCAACGAGATCAAAGAATTTGAAAAAAGCATTGATTATAAATTCCTGATCAAAGAAATAAATCAGTCTATAGAAGATATTAAAGAAGGCACTAAACGAACATCAAAAATAGTTAAAGGCCTCAGGGAATTTTCACATATTGATAGTGAACAAATGGAGCCTGCCGATATTCACCATGGGATCGACACCACATTAAACCTGTTAAAAAACAAGTTTATTGAAGGTGTAAAATTATCCAAAAACTACGATCAGTCAATAGGTTTGATCAATTGCCATATCGGACAGTTGAATCAGGTTTTTATGAACCTATTGGTTAACGCGCTTTATGCCATTAAGGAAAAAGGCGAGATTGTAATTACAACAAAAGATCAGGATGATAATGTATTAATCTCAATTGAGGATAATGGCTCTGGAATACCAGAGGAGCTTATCAATAAAACATTCGACCCGTTTTTCACAACAAAAAAAGTAGGTGAGGGTATGGGCTTAGGTTTGTCGATCAGTCATGGTATCATTAAACTTCACAGAGGCATAATTTCGGTTAAAAGCACCCCAGAAAAAGGGACTCGGTTTGATATTCTTTTACCAAGGAGTTAATGCCATAATTTGATAGGGAGATAATGGGGTAGTTTAACAAGATGGATCGTTGAGTGAAGGAATATCAGGATTAATGGACGGTTTGATGTGATAATGTAAATTGCGACTTAATCTTAATTTTGTTAGTAGAACTAATATTTCGCTACACCCTATCATTCTATTATTTCATCATATGAAACTATAATCAATAATTCCTTAACTTTGATTATGCAATCGAAGTACTCCATAATCTACATTGATGACGAACCCGAAAACCTAAGAGCATTTATATCTCTTTTCAGAAGGGGCTATAATATTTTTACTACTATTTCGCCTATACAAGGTATAGAATATCTACAAAATAACAAGGTTGACCTAATCATTACAGACCAAAGAATGCCGGAAATGACAGGAGTGGAATTTTTAGAAGAAATTTATAAATTCATGCCCGGAAAACCTCCATGTAGGATTATATATTCCGGATACAGTAAAACAAATGATATTGAAAAAGCGAAGAAAAAAAATTGGATGTCGTTTTTTGTTTCAAAGCCTTGTGATCCCGAAAATCTGAAAAATAAGATAGATGTGGCGATAAAAGGTTATTAAGGTTGACCAAAACTGAATGAAGGACTACAATATCTTATATGTTGATGATGAACGAGCTAATTTAAATTCGTTTAAATCGCTTTTCAGGAGGAAATTCAATATCATCACGGCAATTTCCGGTAATGAAGGCCTTGAAATACTTGAGGCACAACCAATTCATCTTATTATAGCCGATCAGCGAATGCCTAATATGACGGGTATTCAATTTTTTAAAAAAGTAAAGAAAAAATGGGCGGAGATTAAACTAATTCTTTTGACGGGGTTTTATGATAATAAGGTGATTTTAGAAGCGGTAAACGATGTAGGCATTTACTCGTACATGAATAAACCTTTTGAAAACCAAAAGATAGAACTTGTTATCAGAAAGGGTTTAGAAGTGCTTGATTCTGAAAGATTGTTGTACGAAAGCGAGGAAAAGTTCAGAGGTGTTTTCAATTCGATAGCTGACGTCTTTGTACGTAGAGAGCTAGCGGGAAATGTGGTGATGGTGAGCCCATCTGTGTTTAAGGTTTTAGGCTATACCCCAGAAGAATTACTCAACAACCAAGTAGAAAATTATTTTGTTGATCCACGGCTACCAGGAGATATTAAAAAAAAACTTCTTATAGAGGGAGGAACACATAGTTTTGAAGTGGAAGTATTTAAAAAAGATGGTAAAATTATAACCGTCTCTTCATCGGTAAAGTTGTATTTTAACGATGAAGACAGTCCACTGGGTATTGAGAGCGTATTTAGGGATGTTACTGAACAAAAAAGAACACAAAAAGCATTAGCAGAGAGCGAGAAAAAATTTAAAGGCGTATTCGATTCTATCATTGATGTGTTTGTTAGACGCGATCTGGATCATAAAGGGGTGTTGGTAAGTCCTTCTGTATTTGAGGTTACCGGGTATACTGCTGAAGATATACTAGGTCAGGATATATCAAAATGTTTTGTTGACCCTGCTAAACCCGAATGGATAAAAGAATACCTTTTGAAAAACGATGGGGTTCATACCATCGAATTCGAACTCTATAAAAAGGATGGAACCATAATCGACATTTCTTCTAATGCCAAAATTTATAACGATAATGAGGGTAACCCAATAGGCATTGAAAGTGTTTTGAGGGATGTTACTGGGCAAAAAAAAGCGGAAGGAAAAATTATTGAATACCAGGAAAGATTAAAAGCACTTTCACTAGACCTTGTTTTAAGTGAAGAAAGGATGCGCAAACAAATAGCTATCGACCTGCACGATGATGTTGGACAACTATTGTCTGCTTCCAGAATGCAAATAGCGGCCATAAATTATAAGGCTGATTCATCTGAAATTAAGAAAAAAATCGATAGTATATCGCAAGGTTTGTTACAAGCTATTCGATCAACTAGGGAAGCTATTTTTAACCTTAGCCCGCCACAGCTAAATGAAATTGGATTATATGCTGCCATACATGACTGGATGAAAGGACAAATTGAAAATAAATATAACATTATAACCAATATTACCGGTAAGCTTGAACTATATCCAATTGAGGAGACTGCAAGGCTTTTATTATTCAGAAGCCTTAGAGAATTGATGATGAATGTGGTGAAACATGCTCAAGCAAAGTATTTAAATATTACGTTTAAAACGTATAACCAATTAATGGAAATCATGATAGAGGATGATGGTGTTGGGTTTGATCAGAATCAGATTGAAAACAAAGCTTACGGAATTTTTAGCATCCGGGAAAGAATGTTGGATTTGGGAGGTTCGATGGAAATAGATTCGAAACCTGGGGTCGGCACAAAAATAAAATTGACACTGCCTATTGGCCGTAAAATTAACAATGGTTAATTACAAAAATTTGTCATTTTCTCATTGTATCATTAGCGCTGTTTAAGTAATGAATTAGTAACAAAACCAAACAATGAGGACTAAGGTATTAATCGTTGACGATCATCCAATTACCCGTGCCGGAGTAAGGGCAATTCTTGAAACAAACAGAAATATTCTTGTTATAGGTGAGGCGGTGGATGGAAATGATGCTATCACAAAAGTCGGTAAATTAAAGCCCGAAATCGTTGTGATGGATATTACGATGCCTAACATATCGGGAATAGAGGCAACGGGGGAAATTTTGAAGGCCTCTCCCCATGTTAAAATAATTGCACTCTCTATACATACGGGAGAACAATTTGTAAAAGAAATGCTGAATGCTGGAGCGGTTGGTTATTTGCTTAAGGATGAAGCACCCGAAGAACTTTTGAGAGCCATCGAAAAAGTAGCTACAGGTGAAATGTTTTTAAGTTCGGCAGTTACCAGAGTGGCCTTAACAAAAGATACTAAGCAAAATAATATAAATACCAATATTCTTCAAACCAAACTCCACCGTCCAAGGATAATGGATGATTTTATTATACGTCAAAAAATCATCGATGAACTTGAGAAGCACATTCTCTTACCATTGTCAGTTATTTCGGCAGCGGCTGGTTACGGGAAAAGTATATTGGTTAGCGAGTGGCTCGAGCAAAGTACTTATTTGAATACCTGGCTCTCGTTAGATTCGGAACACAATGACTTCCGCACCTTTTTACTTTATTTAAATGCGGCCATTGAGAAAATATTTCCTGCTTCGATGAAAGATACAGGAGCCTTGTTATTAGCCGGTACTCTTCCTCCTTTTAACATAATATATACATCATTCATTAATGAGATCTGTAATATTGAACAGGATTTTATCCTGGTACTGGATGATTTTCATCTGCTAAATCAAAATAAAATATTTCAGTTTTTCGATGAGTGGTTACTCTATCCACCTCCAAACGTGCACCTTACTATTATTACCCGAAGGGATCCACTGTTAAACATTAACAAAATGCGTAACACCGGAAGGATGACTGATATAAGAATGGATGACCTTTGCTTTACTGACCAAGAGATTTTTGAACTGTACAAAAAATTACTAAGAATTGAATTAAGTGATGAAAGTATAAAACTGCTTCGGCATACAACGGAAGGTTGGATAATAGGGCTAAAGCTGGCATCGATGACCATTAAGGAAGAAGAGGATGTTGAGAATTTATTAAAGACATTCGAAGAAAAAACGAGTTCAATTTCGGGTTATCTGATCTCTCATGTGTTATCGCAGCAACCGGCATACATGATGGAGCAAATTATCGATTCCTCTATTCTGGATCGCTTTAATGCAGAATTGATCCAAAAAGTAATTTCAATTAATAGTAACGGCAAACAGGAGAGTGGTAATGAGCACAATTTAATGCAGTGGCTGATCAAGTCAAATTTGTTTCTTGTATCCCTTGATTCAGAGCAACAGTGGTTTCGTTATCACCACTTGTTTCATGGACTTTTGCAAAAGCAATTACAAAAATTCAGATCGGTTGATCAGATTAAGGAAATTGATTATTGTGCCAGTAAATGGTTCGAAAAACATGATCTTATGGCGGAAGCCATTGCCCATTCTTTAGCGGCTAACGAAATACATAATGCGATCAGAATTATAAACGACAATTGGGAAGCTACTTTCGATAAAGACGAATGGTACATTGTTGAAGGATGGCTTGCCTTGATTCCTGGTGAAGTAGCGGATAAGTCCTGTCAATTATTGCTCGCTCGTTTATGGATCGAACAAAAACGACATCGGGATCGGGATATTCCTGAAATTATTGAATTGCTAGAAAAATGTGGAGATAAATTGAACGATGCAGGTTTTGGATATATTGCATTCGCTAATTGTATGAGCAGCATTTTTAAAGGAGATGTAAAAAAAGCCCTTATGTTTGCTGAACAGGCACTGGAACTAATACCTAAAGAGCATTATATATTCAGGGCTGATACCTATGGTTGGTGGACAGCTATCATGCACATATCCGGGCAGGGTGATCAAGCTGTGCAAGTAGCGAAAAAAGGGTTGGAAAATGTATACCCACCTCGGGAACCTATTCAGCTCGCTCGAAGGTCAATACACCCTAACTTTGTCTATTTGATGAATGCCAATCTACCGTCCGTAAAAAAGAGCATTAATTCATTCTTTAAACTACCCGATAACAGCCCATTCATATTGGCTTTTGGTTGGTATTTCCGTGGAGCCATCAACTGGTGGGTCTTTAAACAAGAAGGCGCAATCAGTGATTTTGACAATGTCATTAAATACCAATATCAATGCAGACCTCGGATTGTAGTTGAAGCCTATATTTGCAAGGCACTTGCTTTGCAGGAACTTAAGCGACCAACTGAAGCAGTAGAATCCATCGCCAATGGCATTCAGTTTGCTGAAGCCAGCGGTGATCCCTTAAATATAGCTGTCATGGCTTCCGGTTCAGTAAGGTTAAGTTTGTTGCAAAAAGAATTAGGTACGGCAGAAGATTGGCTCATTAATACAAAACATGCCGACCTTGATGTTACCATGTTTTGGTGGATCGAAATTTCTGCCATTACACAATGTAGAGTTCTTATTTCTTTAGGCACACACGAAAGTGTTAAACAGGCTCTGAAAAAACTAAAAACATTCGAGGTTTTTAGTAATTCAAACTATAATCAATTGAGAGTTATCGAAGTGTTGGCGCTTCAGGCACAAGCCTATACAATAGCAAAGCAAGAAAGTGAAGCAGTAGAGGCAATAAAAAAAGCCTTAACCCTTGCCGCGGACTATGGTTTTATAAGACCTTTTATTGAAAGCGAAAAAGTATTACATGGCTTGTTTCTTTCACTTATTGAAGAAAATTATAAGGCAAAATTTGTCGAAATGATTTTATGGCAATCAAATAGGACTGTTGGTAATAATTTGAGCACGAATTCTGCTTTAATCGGTGGTAAAAAAATTCACGATCATCAAGAAGAAAGTGTGCCCTTTACACGCAAGGAAATAGAAGTTTTGGCCTGTATTGCAGAAGGGCTTCGCAACCTTGAAATAGCGGATAAACTCTTTAATTCTGAAGAGACCATTAAAAAGCACATCTCTAATATGTTCCAAAAAATGAATGTGAGAAATCGATTGAGTTTGGTTTCAAAAGCCAGGGAGATGGGTGTTTTAAAAATGCACGAAAAGGGGTAAAGTAGGTGACCATTCCTGAAAATAATCTGGATTAGTCAATAAAGCCTACTTTAGTCACTTTATCGCACCACTAGCCCACATTATTTCAATTTAAAAATATACAACTTTTATACAACTTTATAGTGTTGTACCCACCCTGTTGAGTATCTAATTTTGAACCAATTTATTATAATATCTATTTATCGGGGGTTCACTAATTGAGGCTAAATGGGAAAAAACAAAGATTTAAATTTTAAAAAAGCAGCAATCTACAAAATCGTTGTAAATGGGATATTAGAAGAAACTTCGTCAGATTCCTATAGAGGAATGCAGGTAACCGTTGAAAGAAAGAAAGGAAAAGAAAATTTTTCAGTACTTGTTGGTGAGATCAGAGACCAGGCTGCTTTATCAGGAATTTTAAATAATTTGTATGAAGCCCAGCTGACTGTTATATCGGTCAATATGCTTTCTGAAATTGAGGATTTATAATTATTCAAGTAATAAAAGTATAACAAATTAACATTATTTATATGAAGCAACATCAATTAGGAGGTCAAATAGGAACAGATCCTAACTTTGTCCATGCCACCCATACGGGGCACTCTAAAAAAAATGCAAAAGCCGGGGCACTTCCCGAGCTCAAATTAACACCCGAAGAACAAGAAATATTCGATGGTAAAAAAGGCGATTTATTGCAAAAATCAATGAAAACAATTGTTGCTTACGGTCAGCTTTTTGGAGCTGAAAAGTTAACCGATTTAGATTGTGCTCCGCACATGG
>CAYREN010000155.1:0-10098 GCA_964423255.1 uncultured Roseivirgaceae bacterium
AAGGAATTTTTTCGCACAGTTTTTGAAATAAAATAAACTACATTTAGAACAGACAAATTTTATTCATTATGAAAAAGACAATTTCAGTAATATTTATAGGGATTATCTCTGGAATGGGTGGTTCCTGGATTTATGATAATCATTTGTCAAACATCGATGACGAGAGCCAAATGATGCCTGTTCCATCAGTAATTAACGAAATCGCCACGTCAAATCACATGGCTAATTTGCCTACCATTTCTGAATCTGAGAACAGCGATATTAAAAAAACAACTGCCATGCTAAGGCCGGCTGATTTCATTTCGGCGTCTAAAATTTCTACTAAGAGTGTGGTTTACATAAAAACTATATCTCAAAACAGATATGGAAGTACATGGATGGATTGGTTCTTTAATGGTGGGGTAGGGCAATCTATTAGTAGTGGATCTGGTGTGATTTATAGCCATGACGGATTCATTATCACTAACAATCACGTGGTAAATGATGCAGATAAAATTGAGGTGATCATTGGTAAAAAGGCATACGATGCAACCATTGTGGGAGCTGACCCTTCTTCAGATTTGGCTGTTTTAAAAGTTGAGACCAAGGGAATACCGGAAATAAAAATGGGCAGTTCAAAAAATGTACAAGTTGGTGAATGGGTTCTGGCAGTTGGCAATCCCTTTAATCTTACTTCAACTGTAACTGCCGGAATTGTGAGCGCAAAAGGAAGGGAACTAAATATTACTAAGTCTATTTTTCCAATAGAATCTTTTATCCAAACAGATGCGGCAATCAATCCCGGGAATAGCGGAGGTGCATTGATCAACCTTGAAGGTGAACTGATTGGCATAAATACTGCCATATTGTCTAAGACTGGTTCTTATGCAGGATATGGTTTTGCGGTACCATCAGATATTGTAAAAAAAGTGGTGGCTGATCTGATAAAATATGGCGAAGTACAAAAAGCTTTTTTTGGTGCTCAATCAATGGACATAGATTCTGAAATTGCTAAAAAACTTGAAACAGATGATTTTTCAGGCGTGGTACTTAGCTATGTGCAAGAAGATGGTGCCGCTGCCAAAATTGGCATGAAAAAAGGTGATATAATTCTTAAAATTGATAACGAACTGATAAATAGCAGAAGTCAGTTTGAGGAGATTTTGAGTTATCATTCTCCTGGAGATAGAATAAATATTGTTTATAAACGAAAACAAAAAATAATAAATAATTCCATAGTTCTTACCAATAAAGAAGGCACTACTGAATTGCTTAAAAAGGAAATTTATACTTCTAGAACACTAGGAGCAGATTTAGAAAAAGTTTCGAAGGTAGAGCGAAATTTGTTAAATATCGATCACGGTGTCCGGATATTGAAAGTGAGAAATGGCCTCATTAGCCAAATGGATATTGAAGAAGGTTTTATTGTCACCTACATAAATAAAGTGCCTATCAAAGATGCTGAAACACTGACAGATATACTCACAAAGATACGAGGACGGGTTTATTTGGAAGGTGTAAACAAAAGAGGTCGAAAGGAATATTTTAGATACTATTTCTAAAATGAAATCCTTGGCAATTCAAAGATCTTCTGTAACATCAATTCTATATCGACTTCATTTTCAGTTTTTTCCTTAATTCGTCAGCAGACTTTTTAAAATTATTATCTGTGTCGTATAAGTCATTTACTGTTTGAACGGCATGAATTACAGTACTGTGATCTCGACCACCAAAATGGTATCCTATCGATTTCAGAGATAAACTGGTGTATTCTTTAGAAAAATACATAGCGAATTGGCGAGCCATCACAATTTCCTTTTTTCTTGTTTTATCTTTAAGCTGATCTATGGAGACTTTAAAAAATTCTGATACTGTCTTTTGAATGTAGTCTATTCCAACTTCAGAATCAATATCGTGTACGATACTCTTTAGTGTCTGTTTCGCTAATTCTAGGTCAATCTCTTTTTTTACCAGAGATGCATTGGCAATCAATGAAATAATTACACCTTCCAACTCTCTGATATTTGTATCAACACTATAAGCAAGATATTCGATTACGTTATCCGGGATATCTATGCCATCGGCTTGCATTTTTCGATTGATGATCGCAATCCTGGTTTCATAGTCCGGTTGCTGGAGGTCGGCTGTTAGGCCCCATTTAAACCTGCTCACTAATCGCTCCATCAATCCGTCCAAATCTTTTGGTGGACGATCACTGGTCATAATTATTTGACTACCCGACTGATGGAGATGATTGAATATATGGAAGAATATTTCCTGGGTTTTTTCTTTACCTTCAAAAAACTGCACATCATCAATGATGAGCACATCAACTTTTAGATAGAACCCCGAAAACTCTTGAATATTATTGTTTTTAATGGCATCAAAAAACTGATTGGCAAATTTTTCTGAAGAAACATAATGCACAACTTTTTTTTCTGACCCATTTAATATTTCATTTCCAATGGCCTGAACAAGATGTGTCTTCCCTAACCCAACTCCACCATAAAGCATAAGTGGGTTAAAAGAAGTAACACCAGGCCGCTTAGCAACTGCAAAGCCGGCAGATCTTGCCAATCTATTGCAATCTCCCTCAATAAAATTTTCAAAAGAATAGGATGGGTTTAACTTAATATCATTACCATACAATTCAAACGAACTGGTATAATTATTGGTTTTTGATCTTGCACCATATCTATTACCCGAGGTTCTACCTGGGTTATTGGGCAAATTGACAGTGTAGGGTTGCTTCGAGGCTCCACCGGTATCAACGATTACTGAATATTCCAAACGATAATCCTTACCGAGCTGACTATCAATCACATTCCTCAGCAAATTCACATAGTGCTCTTCCAAATATTCGTAAAAAAATTGACTGGGAACCTGAATAGTCAGCACCTTAGCATCAAGATTAATTGGCTTGATAGGCTTAAACCAGGTTTCAAACCCCTGATCACCGACATCAACCTTAATCTTTGTCAGGCAATTATTCCACGCTGTGTTATGATCGTTATGCATCAATAGAAATACTGGATTTCATGTAGGTAATCCTTAAAAAAATGGAAACAAATTTGGTGAAAAAATACCAAACAAAAAACAGTCTTTTAACTTGACTTTAATTAATTTATGTTTCCCATCAATAATGGATAGTTTACTGAAAATAATCTTCAAAAAATATAATTTATTATTTATAAACTACATAATAATAATTTACTATAGACTTCCTGAAATTACACGCAAATCTGATTCTCAATAGGTGATAATAATCATATTTCTCAATGATGATCATCATTCAGTTCCTGGACTATTTACTGCTAATTTTGTATAGAAATTACAGAAAAATAGATAGTGTTCATAGCAAAATTTAAAGCACAATCACATACAAGTTAAAAATTTGCTGCGCTTATGAAATGCAAAACAAATCAAGGACTTGTATTTCATCAATCAAGTATGCATAGGTATGGATTCACTTCCGGCATAAAAAAAAAATAAACAAATGAAAGAAGAAAAATCCAATGAAAATCTCTTCTCAGAGTTTCCAAAAATAACCAAGGACGAATGGAAAGAAAAAACCCTTACAGATCTGCAAGGGTCAAATTTTGATAAAAAATTAGTTTGGAAAACCCTGGAGGGATTCGACTTGCAACCTTATTATACAAGTGAGGATATAAATGATCTCGATTATCTTAGAAAATTTGAATGCAGTGCCTTAAATATGGAAGATGGATCTCAGGGTCCAAGGTACTGGGTAAACAGAGAAAAGATTGTTGTTAAAAATGTTGATGCCGCTAACCAGGATGCCATCAAGGCCCTCAATAGTGGGGCTGATGGACTCATTTTTGATCTTTCAGAAAATGAAAGAATTGATATTCGAAAATTGCTCAACAATATTCTACCACTTCACTGTTCTGTTTCTTTTATTGCTGACAGAAATGCAGCCAAATTAATCAAGGAGTACTTTACTTACAAAAGCGAATCACATATAGAAACTAGTCATTTATTTGGCAGCATCAACTTTGATCCGATTAAAAATTTAACCCTTAATGGAAAAATAGCTGCTGATGGATTTAAGGTACTAAAAGAAATCATTGAGGTAACTGACATTGCCGATCGATTTTGTGGCTTAACTGTAAACAGCTCTCAGTTTCAAAATTCAGGTTCTAACATTGTGCAAGAATTGGCATTTACACTAAATGTAGCTGTTGAGTATATTGACAAACTTGGAGAGTTAGGTATTGAACCAGAAAAGGTCATAAGAAATATGGAATTTTCCATGTCAGTAGGGACTGACTATTTTAAGGAAATTGCAAAACTAAGAGCACTAAGGGTTTTATTCTTTAAAATAGCTGAATCCTATGGACTATCCAACTACGATCCCGGTGCTTTACAAATTCACAGTACTTCTTCATTATGGACTAAAACAGTTTACGATCCATATGTAAATATGCTCAGAAATACCACGGAAGCTATGTCGGCAGTTCTTGGAGGTTGCAACTCATTGACAATTTCTCCTTACAATGAAAATTTTGAGACGCCTACAGAACTATCAAAAAGAATTGCAAGAAATGTCTCTAACATACTTAAAGAAGAGTCATATTTTGATAAAGTAGTTGACCCCTCGGCAGGTTCATATTATATAGAAAATGTAACAAATGAACTTGTAAAAAGTACTTGGAAATTATTTACTGAAATCGAGTTGAGTGGCGGATATATCAGCAATTTTCTATCTGGAACAATTCAATCAAAAATTAAAGCATCAAGAGCTACAAGATTAAACCTGGTCTCGCAAAGGAGGGAAATTTTTGTTGGTACAAATCAATACCCTAATACCAACGAACAAGTTGATCCTGATAATATCAGAAATACAATTGCTGAAATTGGAGATATTGAAGTATTAAAATCTGAAAACGGGGCTAAAGAACTGGAGACTCTTAGATTGGCAACAGACGGATTTTCAAAAAAAATAGGTAAAAGACCAAAAGCCTACCTGGCGCTTATAGGTGATAATCTTGCTATGAGGACAGCCAGAGCACAATTTAGTAGTGGATTTATTGGATGTGGAGGATTTGAAATTATTGATGGTACAGTTACTCAAACCACAGAAAAAGCAATAAGCAATGCCTTGGAACAGAACGCAGAAATAACCGTGATATGCGGTTCTGATGAAGACTATGCTAAAATTGGGATTGAATTTGTAGAAAAATTCAGATCGACTAACAAAGAAGGAATCCTTGTTATTGCCGGATATCCAAAAGATAGTCTTGAAGATCTTAGTAAAGCTGGAGTTGACTCATTCATTCATATGAAGACAGATCTGATAAGCACATTAAAAAGTTTTCAACAAAAATTGAACATCGCTTAATCCATAAATAAATGAGACCGGATTTTTCAAAAATCACATATAAAGACATCAAAGACAGCAAGCCTGTCTTGAAGCATAAATCTGACAAACGGCAGTCATGGATCTCCGCTGAGAAAATAATGGTAAAACCCAGCTATTCTTCAGAAGACCTGCTTGACATAGAACATTTAGATTATGCATCGGGAATTCCGCCTTTTTTACGTGGACCATATTCTACAATGTATGTCATGCGTCCCTGGACAGTAAGGCAATATGCAGGTTTTTCCACAGCAGAAGAGTCCAATGCTTTTTACAGGAGAAATTTAGCATCCGGTCAAAAAGGGCTTTCCATTGCATTTGACCTCGCCACGCACAGAGGTTACGATTCCGATCACCCCAGAGTAGTTGGCGATGTAGGCAAAGCCGGAGTAGCCATCGATTCTATTGCGGATATGAAAATACTTTTTGACCAAATTCCATTGGATAAAATGTCTGTATCCATGACTATGAATGGGGCAGTTTTACCAATTTTGGCTTTTTATATTGTCGCAGCGGAAGAGCAAGGTGTAAAACCGGTATCTTTGACGGGAACTATTCAAAATGATATCTTGAAAGAATTTATGGTTAGAAATACTTATATCTATCCACCGCTTCCTTCAATGAATATCATTGCCGACATTTTTGAATATACCTCTAAGTACATGCCAAAATTCAACTCCATTAGCATTAGCGGATACCATATGCAGGAAGCTGGTGCTACAGCAGATATTGAACTTGCATATACTTTAGCGGATGGATTGGAGTATTTAAGGACCGGTGTAAAAGCTGGAATTGACATTGACAAATTTGCCCCTCGGCTTTCGTTTTTCTGGGCCATAGGCATGAATCATTTTATGGAAATAGCCAAAATGAGGGCCGGCAGGTTATTATGGGCAAAGATTGTTAAGCAATTTAATCCCAAAAATCCAAAATCGATGTCTTTGCGAACGCACAGTCAAACTTCAGGATGGTCGCTTACTGAGCAAGACCCATTCAATAACGTGACAAGAACAGCGGTTGAAGCCATGGCTGCGTCACTGGGTCACACACAATCTTTGCATACAAATGCCCTAGATGAAGCCATTGCTCTACCAACAGATTTCTCAGCACGTATCGCACGAAATACCCAGCTTTATATCCAGAATGAAACAAATATTTGTAAATCTGTTGATCCGTGGGCTGGTTCTTATTATGTAGAAAAACTGACTCAGGAACTAGCACAAAAAGCATGGACTTTAATTGAAGAAGTGGAAGAGCTTGGAGGCATGGCCAAGGCCATTGAAACAGGACTCCCAAAAATGAGAATTGAAGAAGCCGCTGCCAGAAAACAAGCCAGAATAGACTCTGGAAGGGATGTCATTGTTGGTGTAAATAAATATCAAACCAACGAAAAAACTGATATCGAACTACTTGAAGTTGACAATACGGTAGTACGACAAGCACAATTGGAAAGACTTAAAAAGCTAAAAGCAGAAAGAAACAATGATGAAGTAGCAGTTGCACTTGCTGCCATTACAAAATGCGCCAAAAGTGGAGATGGAAATTTACTGGCTTTAGCAATTGATGCTGCCAGAAAAAGAGCCACCTTGGGTGAAATATCTAACGCATTAGAAAAAATTTATGGAAGGCACGTAGCCACCATCCGCTCCATTTCCGGAGTTTATTCTTCGGAAGCTTCTTCAGATGCCAGCTTTGTAGAGGCAAAAGATTTGGCCGATAAGTTTGCCGAATTAGAAGGTCGTAGGCCACGTATCATGGTAGCTAAAATGGGTCAGGATGGTCACGACAGAGGAGCAAAAGTGATATCAACCAGTTTTGCAGATTTGGGATTTGATGTAGATATAGGTCCGCTATTCCAAACCCCAGAAGAAGTAGCTCTGCAAGCAGCAGAAAATGATGTACATATTGTAGGCGCCTCAAGTCTAGCCGCAGGGCATAAAACCCTCGTCCCACAGCTTATTGAGGAGCTAAAGAAACTGGGAAGGGAAGATATTTTAGTTGTAGCTGGTGGTGTCATTCCACCAAAGGATTATGATTTTTTGTATGATGCGGGTGTAGCTGGTGTATTTGGTCCAGGAACAGTAATATCAAAATGTGCCAAAGAAATACTCGAAAAATTATTGGAAGGGTAAATTTTCAAAAACATATCTGAAGGTGACCCGAGCCAAAGCTATTATTTGTTCCTGAAAATTTTATCATTTTTCATAGCATCTCGAA
The DNA here is from genome assembly GCA_964423255.1 of uncultured Roseivirgaceae bacterium. Classification (GTDB taxonomy): domain Bacteria; phylum Bacteroidota; class Bacteroidia; order Cytophagales; family Cyclobacteriaceae; genus JAAUQL01. The sequence goes on from CAYREN010000155.1 coordinate 7,577, forward strand.
AAAATCATGTTTTTTTCAGTTAATTTAGTAGTCAAGAAATGTCCTCTAAATAAATCTGACATGAAAATCTATAGTGCAGTATGTATTCCGTTGATGCTCCTTTTCGTTCTGTCTGAATGCAAACCAAAAAAAACGAGTGATCAAAACCAGTCTATTCCACAGGTTACTTCAGGTGTACCAAGTTATCGACTTGAGCAAATCTGGGCTACAGATACTGTATTTAAAACTCCTGAATCGGTAATATATGACCAGGCCCGCAAAGTTGTGTATGTGTCAAATGTTAATCAAAACCCATGGGAAAAGGATGGGAATGGATTTATTTCTAAAATTTCTAAATCAGGAGATATTCTGGAATTGAATTGGGTGTCTGGCTTGAGTGGCCCGAAGGGAATGGCTATATTTGGTAATATACTGTATGTCGCCGACATTGACGAGTTGATTTCCATTGACACTGAAACAGGTGAAATAAAAAACAAAATCGAAATTGAGGGGGCTTCCGGACTGAATGATATTACTCCTGGTAAAAACGGTAAAATCTATGTCTCCGATTCCAACGAAGGGAAAATATTTCAGTACGATAATGCGAAAATAAGTAATTTTATTTCCGATATTCCATTCAGGCCAAATGGGTTATTAGTGGACCAAGGCCAACTTTTAGTAGCCTTTTCAAAATCTGGTGAATTTATAGGATACAACATTAGTTCATTGGACAAAACACTAATTACAAAGCAAATTGGAGCCGGTGACGGGATTACGGCTACCAACAAATCTGGTACTTATTTAGTCTCCGATTGGAATGGAGAGATATTTATCTTGGGCAAAGACATAGGCAAACAATCTCTTTTGAATACAAAAAATGAAAAGAAAAATACAGCAGATATCTGGTTTATTCTCGAAGAAAATTTACTACTAGTACCCACATTTTATGATAATCGGGTAGTAGCATACAGACTTATCAGGGAATAATCGATGATAGAGAAAATGAAGCTTACAAACTATTGAAATAGGTATCAAGAAATCCTATTCTTCGCTCTATCCATGAAATGATATAATCAATCTCCGAAGGCTTATATTTATTTGTGATGCCATTAACCAAAGCTTCACGTTTATAAACTCCATTTTCTTCCAATAAATTATAGTTGCTTTGAAATAAATTAGACAAATAAGAATTTTGAATCTGTGAACTTCTGAGCTCATTCCACCTGTTTTTTAGTTCATTTTTAAAGGTTGGAAATTTTAATAACCTATTATACAATCCATTGGAAAGTATGGATTTTGTTCTATCAATTCTATCGCCCCTCCAGTTATTGCCAAAAGTGCCGTCCATATCCCAGGGAATAAAAAAATATTTTGATGTGCTGTTCATCCTGCCTGTATAAACATTTTTACCGGTATTATCTCCACCATGAATCAGGTTTAAAAAAATGAAATAGTCTATCACATTATCCATATCCATTTTGTCGAATATTTCATTTTCAAAGTCTTGTTGTGAACTATTGACAATGAAATTGACCAACTCATACAAGTTACTCCAGTCTACCTCACCAAGATTCTTGGGATATTTGGCTTCATAACCACTCCAGGTCAAGACATTATTATCAAACGCCTCAACTCCATCATATGTCACCCCATCGGCCCAGGTATAACCTTTATATAATTCTCCTTCCAACTGAAGATCATTTTTTGTCAAATCGAGCTGCTTCCTGTCAATTTTCTCCCCAAGATAATACACACCTTTGTATTTTCCATTAAGAAATAATTCACAATATTTTCGATTAATCCCTATTTTGGTTTTGGAATTTTCATTTTGAACCCTCCCCATTTCAAGCCATAAACCGTGAGCAGTGAAATCCCTAATCCTTAGTGATTCATTCCATAAACCATCCAGAATCCAGTCATCATCTTCTCTCATATTCAGCAACGAAACTTTCTCTTTTTCAGCTCCACTTTTGTCCTTCCATAATTCTACGCTGTACGATTTTTTGGGATATGTTTTAGAAACACCCCCTCGCAATTCAATACCTATTTGATAAAATGAAAATGTCTTACCTTTTTCCAGTAAGTGCAACTCTGCATTTACTTTTGGATCGTCAACAATTTTCTTGTTTTGAGTAGAAATAGCTACAATTGGCAATTCGGAATAAAACAGGTTATAATTATTGCCTCCAAATGTCACATCATATTTATTACCAATGGTAAGTTCTGTGTCAGATGTCTGGATTTCAAGTTCATTATTGCCAATTGTTAGTTTATTGTTGCTGATTGACTTTGAATCGCCATTATATAAAATAATTCTGTTGGAAATATCAACACCGAAAATGCTCCAATCAACCTCGATAGGGATATTGGAATTTGGCACCACTATTTCCCTATCCTTGCATCCGGCAATAAAAATTGCACATATAAAAACAACCACTAACTTCCTTCTACACATAATTCCTAATCATTATAAAAAGTACAAGTACAATATTTATCAATTACAAATTACTTTCTTAAGTATCCAAAAATTAAATAAGCCCCCA